>JAQBOY010000241.1 GCA_028287805.1 Mucilaginibacter sp. | reverse complement strand
TCCTGCTTATATGGAAAGCATAATATTTAATTTATTGAGTAATGCTATCAAATACAGGTCGTTAGTACGAAAACCCGAAGTTACTATAAGCTATTTTAACATGCCACGAGGTAAATACGGGTTTGTTGTTACAGATAACGGAATTGGTATTGATCTTAAGAAATATGGCGACCAGTTGTTTGGAATGTACAAAACCTTTAATGGCAACCATGATGCTAAAGGCATGGGGCTTTTTATTACTAAAAACCAGGTTGAATCTTTCGGAGGAAGCATAGAGGTAATAAGCGAAGTAGACAAAGGAACAACCTTTAGGGTGTGTTTAAATTAACAGCTTCGTTTTTAAATTATTTATTACCCAGCTTTTCTAAAATATCTTCAGCGCTTAATTTTTCTTGCTCGCCGCTTTCCATGTTTTTGAAAGTTAACAGGCCGCTTTGCATTTCGTCGCTGCCAATAAGGATGGTATAAGGCACCTGTTTATTATTTGCGTACTCCATTTGCTTCTTTATTTTGGCGCCAGCCGGATACAACTCCGCATTGATATTTTTGTTGCGTAATTTTTGTAATAGTGGCAGGGCGTAAGTTTCGCCCTGTGGCTCAAAGCAGCAAATTAAAACCTGCGTGCTTTGCTCTGCAGATGCCGGAAAAAGGTTTAGCTCTTCCATTACATCATAGATACGGTCGGCGCCAAAAGAGATACCAGCACCGGTTAAGCCTTTTAAACCAAACATGCCGGTAAGGTCATCATAGCGGCCACCACCGCCTATGCTGCCCATGGCAACCTCGTTTGTTTTTACTTCGAAAATAGCTCCGGTGTAATAGTTCAATCCGCGGGCTAAGGTAATATCAAGCTCCACGTTTGCAGTTCGTAGTTCACAAGTTGCAATATAATTGAAAACGGTTTGTATCTCATCGCATCCCTGCAGGCCAATCTGTGAGTCTTTTAAAGCATTGCGCAGGCTGGCCAGCTTTTCATCGTTGCTGCCTTCTAATAAAATCACGGGTTGCAATTTATTGATGTCTGTTTGGGTAAATCCTTTCTCTATCAACTCTTTAACAACGCCATCCATGCCAATTTTATCAAGTTTATCTATGGCAACGGTTAAATCAATAATATTATCGCTTTTACCTATAATTTGAGCAATCCCTGATAGTATTTTTCTATTATTAATTTTAATTGTGAAATCTTTCAGTCCTAAAAGACTCAAGGCTTCGTCATAAATCATTATAAATTCCGCCTCATTTAATAATGATGCCGAACCCACCACATCAGCATCACACTGGTAAAACTCGCGGTAACGGCCTTTCTGTGGCCTGTCTGCACGCCAAACCGGCTGCACCTGGAAACGCTTGAACGGAAAAGTGATCTCGTTCTGGTGCATTACCACATAGCGGGCAAAAGGAACGGTTAAGTCATAACGCAGGGCTTTTTCTGATATTTCAGGAGTGATGAGTTGAGAGTTGAGCGTCGTCAGTTTTTGCTGATCTGCTTTTGAAAGAAAATCACCTGAATTTAAAATCTTAAAAATTAGCTTATCCCCTTCATCCCCATATTTCCCTGTTAATGTAGATAGGTTTTCCATGGATGGCGTTTCTATCTGCTGGTATCCGTATTTACGAAAAACACTTTTAATGGTATCAAAAATAAAATTGCGTTTTGCCATTTCGGCTGGTGAAAAGTCACGGGTTCCTTTAGGTACGGATGGTTTAATGGATGCCATAGCCGCAAAAGTACAAAAAGACCTCTTATAAAAAGATTAGTTACTTATTTGCATTAAATTTGATAATGCAGATCATTTTACAAACACCCCATTTAATAGTTCGTGAATTTGTACCAGAAAATGAACAGCTATATATAAACTTATACAAAGATGAACGGGTAACAAAATATATTCAACGTACAGAGGAAGAAACAAGAGCGAGTTTTAGTAAAGCATTATTAGAATATAATAAAGGATCTGGCCTGGGTAGATGGGGAATATTTAACTCCACTGACAATGACTTTATCGGCGTTTGCATTTTAAAGCCTGCTGATTCAGATTCGAAAAAAATTGAGTTAGGATATGTTTTAAGCTATAATTACTGGGGCAGGGGCCTTGCAACCGAGCTCGCAAAAGCCCTGATAACTTATGGATTTGAACAAAAAGGGATAACCAAAATATGTGCTTGTACCGACCCGGAAAACCAAGCTTCGCAAAATGTGCTGTTAAAAGCTGGTTTTAAAAGGCAGGGAAATGTTTTTTGGTACAAGAAAAAACTTTATTTCTTTGTGATAACGCGTTGAATAAAATCCCTACACCCCTGCTCAATCATCTTAAAAACAGGCAGAAACTGGGTGTCATCATAATATGGGTCAGGTACTATCTTATCACCTAACAACAGGCTTACTTTTTTTGCATCTTCTTCATTACGGGCCAGGGCCAAAATATCGCGAAGATTATTTTTATCCATAACCAGTATATAGTCAAACTCATCAAAATCACTGGTGCGAAATAACCGGCAAACCTGTCCGCTAATGTCAATACCCTGCTCATGGGCAGTATGTACGGAACGCCGGTCCGGGCCTTGGCCTACATGCCAATCGCCTGTACCTGCTGAATCTATTTCCCAATCCAGCCCCATTTGCTTAACCAGGTGCTGCATAATTCCCTCTGCCAGCGGCGACCGGCATATGTTGCCGAGGCAAACCATTAGTATTTTCATGTTGGTTGAAAAATAAGTTTTAAATGTTGTAAGGGATGTAAAAGTTGGGGTTATTTAAACCTTTATAACTTTTACAGCCCTTACAACTGTATTATCCAAATAACTGATTTAAAACCCCTGCCAGCCTAACACCACCTTTAAGCAGTTGTTGGTTTACGGTGTCGATAAATATAAAATTGTATTTATAGTTCAGGGTTTCACCAGGCTTGGTATCTGAGTATATTTTTTCTGCCAATTTGCTTGATTCAAACAACCATTGGC
>JAQBOY010000183.1 GCA_028287805.1 Mucilaginibacter sp. | reverse complement strand
CAGCCAAAACGGGGATATTAATTGAACCAGTTTATACAGGCAAAATGCTATACGCTATATATGACCTGGCAGCTAAAAATTATTTTAAACCCGGCAGCCGCATTCTTGCCATCCATAGCGGAGGCATCTGGGGTTTGTTAGGAATGAAGGATAAGTTTCGATGATGTACAGAGTCTCTTTTTTAATTCCTCAATAGTTTAATCTGCATAATATCCTCCATTTTATATAGCTGCTCATCTGCCTGCCTGCACATTAATAAGCTATACCAGGTATAACATTAGTACAAAAAGCAGGTTTAAACAATTTAAAGTTACTTTTTTGCTGATCGGTTCAAAAACAGCTTAAAATAGCTATTTGAGCAGCTTTTTAGTAAATTTGTATAAACCCACTCCCTATGTATAATCTTGCAGTTACCCCCGAAAATGTTCAGCAAACATTAAATAAGCATATTTTAGCTGATGGCCTTGACATGACTTTCGATATGGAAAAAAGCAAAGGTGTTTATATTTATGATGCTAAAAATAAGCGTACGCTGCTTGATTTTTTTACCTGCTTCGCATCTGTACCCCTGGGCTACAATCATCCTAAAATGGTGCACGATGAGGCTTTTAAAAAAAGCCTGATGCTTGCTGCCTTAACAAATCCGTCAAACTCTGATATTTATACTATTCAATACGCTGAATTTTTAGAAACGTTTGACAGGATAGGTATTCCGTCGTATTTACCCCATGCCTTTTTTATATCGGGCGGAACATTAGCCATTGAAAACGCGCTTAAAGCTGCTATGGACTGGAAAGTACAAAAAAACTTCAACAAAGGTCATACTACCGAAAAAGGATTTAAAGTATTACATTTTGAGCATGCTTTTCATGGCCGTTCGGGTTATACATTAAGCTTAACCAATACACTGCCTGTTAAAACCAAGTGGTATGCCAAATTTAACTGGCCCCGTGTTTCATTGCCTCAAATAAATTTTCCATATACCGATAAGAATCAACAGGACCTGTTAGAAAGAGAAGAACTATCAATAAAGCAGATCAAAAAAGCGTTTACCGAAAATAAGGACGATATATGTGCTATTATCATTGAGCCCATACAATCAGAAGGTGGGGATAATCATGTGCGTAAGGAATTTATGGAACAGTTAAGAATTTTAGCTGATGAAAATGAGGCCTTGCTGATATATGATGAAATACAAACCGGCGTAGGATTAACCGGTAAGTTTTGGTGCCACGAACATTTTGGTGAAAATGCCCGGCCGGATATTATTGCTTTTGGCAAAAAGATGCAGGTATGCGGCATACTGGCAGGCAAAAGAATTGATGAGGTGGAAAACAATGTATTTAAAGTTTCATCACGTATTAATTCAACCTGGGGAGGCAGTTTGGTTGATATGGTCCGCTCTACAAAAATTATGGAAATAATTGAAGAGGATGATTTATGTAATAAAGCGGCTCAAACCGGTGAATATTTGCAGAATGAGTTAACGAAATTGGCACAAAAATATTCAATACTAAGCCAGGTACGCGGAAAAGGCTTACTAACCGCTTTTGATTTTCCGGATAAAACGATCAGAGATAAGTTTATCAACCTTGGATTTACACATAATGTAATGTATTTAGGATGCGGTGAACGCAGCATTCGTTTCCGCCCGGCACTTATTATTGAAAAAAAACATATTGATGAAGGCCTGTCTATTTTAGAAAAAATATTGTCTTCGTTATAAAATAACGCAACAATGTTGCTACAACCCCATATTTTTAATATTAAACATATTTTTCTTATTTTTTTTAATATGATTAATCGTATGTTTGCCCACAGTTCCCTATCAAAAATTAATATAAACTATTTTTTTTCAATACTCCTGTAATATTTTTTATTTACAGCTGTTATTATTATTAATTTTTTCTGCTAAATAATAATCTGTTAGCAAATGAGCAAACATATAGAGAAACTAAAAAAACAATTAATTGAAATTTCAGAAGTTGTCAATTCATTTAAATCCGAAGCCGTACAAGTTAAAATCATTGACAAGCTATTTGATGCCATAGTTGAATCTGAAAGAGGCGATGTGGATGGCAATGAACTGTTTAGTAAAAAAAACCGCAAACAACGTTCGGATTATGATTCCGAAAACCATTCATTTTCAGGTCGTAAAAAACCGGGAGCAACTAAAATATTAAACCAGTTGTTATCAAGTGATTTTTTCAATATACCTCAATCTATATCTTCGATAGCTGAATTTTGTAAAGAACACTTTAATTCCGACTTCAAAACTTCTGAATTATCGGGCATATTATTGAAACTTGCTAAAGAGAATAAACTGAGAAGAGAAAGAAATAACGATAATAATCGCTTTGAGTATATAAGGGCTTAGGCTGAAATTGAAAATTAAAGCAGGTTAAACAAATTATCTACACCTAAAATACGGCGCGAAGTAAATCCTTCCGCGTATTTTACATTGATAACTTTTCCAAATTCACGTGCCCGGGCATCAATTCTTTGAATAAACTCGGGCGATGATATATAAGTTTGTGGCTCATTTTTCCAGTTAGGGTTATAAAACTGGGAGCCGAATGCATTTATACTTTCAATTTTTTTATCCCAATAATCGGTAACATCAATTAAAATATCAGGTTTAATATATTCATCCTGTATAAAACTCAGCAACAATCCGGGTCGCCATACCTGTTGCAATTCATCATTAATATAAGTTTCAATTTTTCTTAACCCTGATAGAAATACTGAAGCTTCTACCAGTTGGTTTGCCCGGCCATGATCTGGGTGACGGTCATAATAAGCATTGGATATTAAAATTTCGGGCTGATATTTGCGTATAACTTCAATAACCTTTAACTGATATTCCTTTGTGTTTTCAAAAAAACCGTCAGGTAATTCAAGGTTTTCTCTTACCGCCAGCCCTAAAATTTTTGCAGAAGCTGCAGCTTCCTGGTCACGTAATTCTGCCGAACCGCGCGTGCCTAATTCGCCGCGTGTTAAATCAACAACACCAACTTTTTTCCCAAGTGCAATATGCTTTAAAATTGTGCCCGCACAGCCTAATTCAGCATCATCCGGATGAACAGATAGTATTAATATATCTAATTTAAGCATAGTGGTTAATGGTGAGCGGCTAATAAACGGGCAATCTTTTTTTTGATCTTTGAAGATGCAGGCTTCGTGAAAGGATAAAAAAAGTCGGTCACTATACCTGATCGGTTGATTAAGAATTTATGAAAATTCCATCTGGGTACAGAACCAAGCACCCCATTTTCTTTTTTGTTTTCCAAAAATTTGTAGAGAGGATGAGCATACGGGCCCCGTACCCTTATCTTTTCAAAAATGGGGTAGTTTGCGCCATAGCTTTCACAAAATTGAGCAATTGCTTCACCATCCAGCGGTTCCTGACCGCCAAAATCATTTGAAGGGAATGCGAGTATTTCAAAATCCTTACTGGCAAATTCATTTTTTAATGTCACCAACTCTTTAAGCTGGGGGGTAAAACTACATTGAGAAGCTGTATTAACTATTAAAAGAACTTTATTTTTATAGTCGGACAAACTTATTTCCTCCCCGTTTAATCTTTGAACATTAAACTGGTAGATGCTGTTAGCGTTCATTATTTAGTATTTATAGGAATCATAACCCGCCTGCTGAAGTATTTGTTCAATATCACGTTGTTCGTCCCGATCATAGGTCTCTTTTAAATTATGTCCAAATATACGTGCTGCAGACTGTAGCAAAAACGCATTAAAGCCACCTTTTATTTCTTTCACCAGCTCAAAGCTGGTATTATTTGTTTCACGGTCTATTAATTTTATCAATACTTCGCCCTGACTAATTGTCAGATTTTCAACTTCCTTTTTAAACAATTCTTTTATTTGAGCTTCACAAGCAGAAACTAACTGTTTTTGCTTTTTCTTGTCACCGGTTAAAGCCAGGTCACGTTGTAACTGCCTGTACCGCGAACCTGCAAAGTGTGCGTAAGGTATTACCTTAAACACATTATATCTTAGCCGGTTGTAAGCATCCCTGTCTGCCTGGCTCTTAAATATACGCGTATCAACTATTTTTACCTCATCCGTGACTATCCATGGTATCATCTCTCCGTCAACATTTGTGGCATAAACCTTAATGGTATCATTTTTGCCTTGTTTAGGAAAGGTAGGTTGCGTTTGAGCCCTAAGCGTTCCCCAGGCACAGCAACTATACAGTAATATAAAACCAATAAATTTCATAATTTTACTTATTACAAAATTAGTGCAATTTTTTATTGTATCTTAACATAACACGCAATTAAAATGTTTATTGCAAGTTAATGAAATAATATGCCAATAGGGCTTGAACATGAAAGAATTAGTGATTGATCTTGAAGTAGAAAAGAACGAGATATTAAAAAGATATCGGGCTTTGTTGCGTGCAAGCAAATCAACCCTGCAAAAAGGTGATAAGCGTATGATACGCAAAGCATTTGATATGGCCCTGGAAAGCCATAAGGATATGCGACGTAAATCAGGGGAGCCATATATATACCACCCCATTGCCGTTGCCCAAATTGCTGCCGAAGAAATAGGATTGGGTACAACATCCATAGTATGTGCCCTGCTGCATGATGTAGTTGAAGATACAGACTTAACCCTGGATGATATTGAACGTGAGTTTGGTAAAAAGGTAGCCAAAATTATTGATGGCTTAACTAAAATATCGGGCGTTTTTGATACAAACAGCTCTCTGCAGGCCGAGAATTTTCGTAAAATGCTGCTTACCCTTGCAGATGATGTGCGGGTGATACTGATTAAACTGGCCGACCGTTTGCACAATATGCGCACCATGGAGTTTATGCCGCGCGATAAGCAGCTTAAGCTTTCTTCAGAAACGGTTTACCTGTATGCGCCGTTAGCGCACAGGTTAGGGTTGTATGCGATAAAATCTGAATTGGAAGATCTTTCTATGAAATATATGGAAAGAGAAACTTACCAGTTTATTAAAAATAAGCTCAACGAGAAAAAAGCTGAACGTGAAAAATTTATACGGGATTTTATTGAACCGGTAAAAAAAGTATTGGAGAGCCAGGATTTGGTTGCTGATTTATTCGGAAGGCCAAAGTCAATCCATTCTATCTGGAATAAGATGAAGAAAAAGTCTATTCCTTTTGAGGAGGTATATGACCTTTTTGCTATAAGGATAATATTGGATAGCACACCGGAAAATGAAAAAGCCGATTGCTGGAAGGCTTATTCAATAGTTACTGATCTTTACCGGCCTAATCCCGACAGGCTGCGCGACTGGATATCATCACCAAAAGCTAATGGTTATGAATCATTGCACACTACTGTAATGGGGCCGCGCGGGCAATGGGTTGAAGTACAGATACGTACTAAACGCATGAATGAAATTGCCGAAAAAGGTTTTGCGGCACATTGGAAATATAAAGAATCATCAACAGACAGCGGGCTGGATCAATGGGTGCAAAAAGTACGGGATATGCTCAAGAACCCCGATGCAAACGCACTCGAATTCCTGGATGATTTTAAGATGAACTTATTTTCTGACGAGATATTTATCTTCACCCCAAAAGGCGCGTTAATTCAATTGCCTTTAAATGCCACTGCGCTTGATTTTGCATTTGAAATACATACCGATGTAGGCGCCAGTTGTATTGGTGCTAAAGTTAACCATAAACTTGTTCCGCTAAGCTATAAACTGCAAAACGGCGACCAGGTAGAAATAATTACATCAAGTAAGCAAACACCTAAAGAAGACTGGTTAAATTTTGTGGTTACCGCGAAAGCCAAAGCCAAGATCAAATCAGCCTTAAAAGAAGAAAAACGCAAAATTGCCGAAGACGGAAAAGAGATACTTGAACGTAAGCTGAAATCATTAAAGATCACTTACAACTCTGAAAACATTCATAAATTAAGCTATTATTTTAAGCTTCCCTCAACGCAGGACCTTTTTTATAATGTGGCCAAAGGCATTATAGATATGAAAGACCTGAAGGAATACCAGGTATCAGAAAAGGTAATTGAGAACAAGCCACAGGATAAAATTGAGATAGATCAGGTACAAAGCCTGCTACGCAATATTAAGGTTAAGGACAGCGACATGTTGCTCATTGGCGAGGACATGCAAAAAATTGATTACAAGTTAGCCAATTGCTGTAACCCAATTCCGGGTGATGATGTATTTGGCTTTGTTACCGTTAGTGATGGTATAAAAATACATCGTACCAATTGCCCAAATGCCGCTAAATTAATGTCAAATTACGGCTATCGTATAGTAAAAGCACGCTGGACCAACCAACAGGAATTAGCATTTTTAACCGGGCTCAGAATTACGGGTATTGATGATGTAGGCTTAATTAACAAACTAACCTCAGTAATATCTACCGACTTTAAAGTGAACATGCGATCAATTACGGTTGATAGTGATAATGGCATTTTTGAAGGCTCAATTATGGTTTATGTAAACGATACCGAGCACCTGGATAATCTGATCAGGAGACTAAAAACAGTTAATGGAGTTACCGCGGTAACCCGTTTTGACGCTGCGATTGAGAAGGCATCTTAAAAAGATGCAAAGAATTAAGATTCAAACACAATATTATTTAGTAGTATTAAATCTTGGCCTTCATTCTTTGCTCTTAATTCTTTAAATATTAATAACTTTGAACATACAATTAAAATATGCCTGCACAGGATACCATAGCATTGGTTAAAAAGATTTTCGAAGCCTATCTTGAAAATAAAAATCTCCGGAAAACCCCCGAACGCTTTGCTATACTCGAAGAGATATATTCAAGAAGTGATCATTTTGATGTGGAATCATTATATATCCACATGAAAAATAAAAAATACCGCGTTAGCCGCGCTACGGTATATAATACGCTCGAACTGTTAGTGTCATGCGACCTGGTTACCAAGCACCAGTTTGGAAAAAACATGGCCCAGTTTGAAAAATCATATGGCTATAAACAGCATGATCATATTATTTGTATTGATTGCGGAAAAGTGGTTGAATTTTGCGATCCCCGCATACAACAGATACAAAGCATGATGGGTCAATTATTAAAGTTTGAGATCAAGCACCACTCCTTAAACTTATATGGTAATTGTGAAAAATTAAGAGCAGGTTTTTGTGACAGAAAAGTATAACTTTGTCACCTTTGTGATTTTATTCTAATTTACTAATGGCTGTTGATGTATTATTAGGCCTCCAATGGGGCGATGAAGGTAAAGGGAAAATTGTTGATGTACTGAGCGCGGGTTATGACCTTATCGCGCGTTTTCAGGGTGGTCCAAATGCCGGACATACCTTAGAGTTTGACGGAAAAAAGTTTGTTCTGAACACTATACCTTCGGGTATATTTTTCGAAAACACGCTTAATCTTATTGGTAATGGTGTGGTAATAGACCCTATTACCTTAAAAAAAGAAATAGATAAGCTTAAGGATGCAGGACACGACCTGTTAGCCAAAAAGAACTTGGTGATAGCCAAAAAAGCGCATTTAATTTTACCTACGCACCAATTGCTGGATGCCGCCTCTGAAAAAAAGATGGGCGAAGGTAAAATTGGTTCTACCTTAAAAGGTATAGGCCCTACCTATATGGATAAAACGGGACGCAATGGTTTACGCATTGGCGATATTACCTTGCCCGATTTTAAAGAGCGTTATCAAAAACTTGTAGACAAGCACACGTCTATGCTGAAATCATTATATGGTGAGGTGGCTGATTTTTCTGAACGCGAAAATGCATTTTTTGAAGCTATTGAATTGATTAAACAATTTGGTTTAGTTGATTCTGAGCACCTGGTGAATAATTATATTAAACAGGGTAAAAAAGTTTTAGCCGAAGGTGCACAGGGAACCATGCTTGATATTGACTTTGGCTCTTACCCTTTTGTAACCTCATCAAATACAACTACCGCAGGAGCGTGTACCGGTTTAGGTATTGCACCCAATAAAATAGGCGATGTAATAGGTATTTTTAAAGCTTATTGTACCCGTGTTGGCGGCGGTCCCTTCCCTACCGAGTTGGATAACGAAGTTGGCGAAGAATTGCGGCAAATTGGTCATGAGTTTGGCGCTACAACCGGAAGGCCCCGCCGTACCGGGTGGATAGACCTGCCTGCCTTAAAATATGCTATAATGCTAAACGGCGTTACCCAATTGGTAATGACAAAAGCGGATGTATTAAGCGGATTTGATAAAATATACGCCTGCACACATTATAACTACCTGGGCGAAACTATAGACTATATGCCTTATGACATATGTTCTGTTGACGCCAAACCAATTTTAAAAGAAATTGATGGCTGGAAGGAAGATTTGACCGGCATAACCAAACTAAATGAAATTCCTGCATCGTTAAAATCATATATGGTCTTTTTAGAAAAGGAATTAGGCGTGCCTGTAAAATATCTTTCTGTAGGACCAGACAGGAAACAAACACTGGTACTATATTAATCTGTACTTGTCCTGTAAATCATGTAAAGGCTCTGTTAAAACAGGGCCTTTTTATTTTTCGTTAATTACTTTTACATCGTGATTAAAGCGGTAGATGATCTTCAAATTTTCAAACAAAAGGCCTTGCATTGGGCTTCTTCTTTTGATGCAGTATGCTACCTGGATTCGAACGGTTTTAATGATTCTTACAGCAAGTTTAATACGTTAATCGCCATAGGCGCTAAAGATGAAATTACAGCAAATGCAGGAAATGCTTTTGAAGAGTTAACTACATTTCGTCAAAAACATCCGGGTTGGATAACGGGTTTTTTTGGCTATGACCTGAAGAATGAGATCGAAGACCTGTCATCAAATCATCCGGATCATTTACATTTTCCCGACCTGTATTTTTTTATCCCTCAATACCTCATCATCATTACAGAAAATGAGATTGAAATAATAGCTGACGATGAGGAGTATGTTTTTAATGCTATAACACAACAAGCGCTTGTGCAATCTGACCAAATAGCGGGAATAAAGCTGCAAACCCGTTTTAGTAAAACGGAGTATTTAAATGCCGCTAAAAGTATTAAAGCACATATTACCCGCGGTGATATTTACGTAACCAACTTTTGTCAGGAGTTTTTTGCAAATGATGCCTCAATTGATCCTGTTAGTGCCTTTGTACAGCTTAATCAAATTTCCCCCAATCCGTTTGCCTCCTTTTTTAAATGGAAGGATAACTACATTTTATGTGCTTCGCCAGAGCGTTTTTTGGCCAAACGCGGTAATAAATTAATATCACAACCCATAAAAGGTACCGCAAAAAGAGGTAAGAACGAGGCAGAAGATAAAGCCATAAAGCATGAGCTAAGAAATAACACCAAAGAATTACAGGAAAATGTAATGATAGTAGACCTGGTACGCAATGATTTGACCAGATCAGCAAAACAGGGCACCGTTAAAACTGAGGATCTTTTTAACATTCGTAGTTTTAAACAACTGCATCAAATGATCTCAACCGTTGTGTGTGAATTGCGGGATGATGTATCGCCGGTACAGGCCATAAAAAACACATTCCCTATGGGCAGCATGACAGGTGCTCCCAAAATAAGC
This sequence comes from Mucilaginibacter sp., assembly GCA_028287805.1. Classification (GTDB taxonomy): domain Bacteria; phylum Bacteroidota; class Bacteroidia; order Sphingobacteriales; family Sphingobacteriaceae; genus Mucilaginibacter. The sequence continues at coordinate 9,489 of JAQBOY010000183.1, read as the reverse complement.
GCCATGCAGTTAATGGAGCAATATGAACAAAGCAGGCGTGGTGTTTATTCTGGCGCTATCGGGTATTTCAGTCCGGATAATGATTTTGATTTTAACGTAGTAATAAGAAGCTTACTATATAATGCTGCCGAAAAGTACATTTCCTTCCATACAGGCAGTGCTATTACCTATCATGCCGACCCTGAAAAAGAATATGAAGAATGCTTGCTTAAAGCGAAAGCGATAATGGAAGTATTAGGTCAATAAAATGGTCAGTGCGGCGTTAGATCTATCAGGCAATCTTTTTCTTGAAAAAATTCACTTTTGATTCTGTGCCTTTCAACAGGCGTTCAATGTTTTTTTGGTGAGTAATTAATATCAGTAAAAACATGCACATACCATAAATAACAACCGACTTATTACTATGGAATATGAAGGTAACCCCAATTGTATAGGTAAAGCCGGCAATAATGGAGCTTAATGATACATACCTTGTAATTAAAAGCACTACTATAAACACTACCACACACAATAGTGCAGCCTGCAATTGGATGGCCAGTATCATTCCCAATAAGGTAGCAATGCCTTTACCTCCCCTAAAACCGGCAAAAATTGGAAATAAATGTCCCATAACAGCAGCTATACCTAAGGCTAAAGCGTAATTGGTATAGGCAATAGAATTATAGCCCCCCGTAGTAGAAACACCAATAAAATAAGCCAGATTAGTAGCTGTCCACCCTTTTAAAATATCTAAAAACATAACCGGTATCCCGGCTTTTTTCCCCAATACCCTAAAGGTATTAGTAGCCCCGGCATTGCCGCTCCCATATTCCCTTACATCTATACCAAAAAATGCCAGGCCTATCCATACCGCGGTAGGAATAGAGCCACATAAATAGGCTAAAATGAGCGCTGAAACTGAATAGATGGTTATCATTCACCCAATATTACGAAATTGATAATTGCTAACAAGTTTAATCATTTATTTATATCTAAATTATACAACCTGTAATTCTAAACTAAAATATTAAAGATGTTACAAACCCTCTCTTTCAGGCTTTTATCGCTTTTAAGCTAAGGTCTAAACATTTCACAGAATGGGTTAACGCTCCTATGGAAATATAATCTACTCCGCAATTAGCATACTCACGTACATTATCAACCGTTATGCCGCCTGATGCTTCAGTAATATACCTGCCTTCAATAATATTAACGGCTTGCTTTAAATCGGAAAAGTTAAAATTATCTAACAATATACGGTCTACTCCACCTGTTTGCAAAACTTCCTCCAACTCATCCAGGTTTCTTACTTCAATTTCAACAGCTAATTTTTTGTTTTGACTATTAATATACTGATGTGTATTTTCAATAGCCTGCCTGATACCACCCGAATAATCCACATGATTATCCTTAATCAATATCATATCATACAAACCAAATCTATGGTTTACTCCACCACCTATCCTAACAGCCCACTTTTCTAAATACCGTATACCCGGCGTAGTTTTACGAGTGTCCAAAACCTGAGTATTCGTGCCTTTTAAAAGATCAACCACACGGTCAGTTTGTGTGGCTATGCCCGACATGCGCTGCATACAGTTTAGCACCAGCCGTTCAGCTTTTAAAATACTATGCACACTACCCGCTACTTCAAAGGCAATGTCTTGGGGTCTTATTTCCATCCCATCCTTTAAAAAAATATTTAGCCGGAGTTCGGGATCAATAACATAAAAAATTTCAGCAGCCAGTTCCATACCTGCCAGTATGCCATGATCTTTTACTATAAGTTTCGCTTTACCTTTGGTACCTGCAGGTATGGTTGCCAGTGAAGTATGGTCACCATCCCCTACATCTTCTTTTAAAGCATTAATTATAAATGGGTCTATAAATTCTTTATCCAAATCAGTTTTTTTTTGACGTTCAAAAGTAACAACAATTTTTGGATGTGGTAGTTTTTGACATATGCAGATGTATTTTATCAATATTATTAAGCCTATTGTTATTATTTATGCTAAAAAGTACAATTGCCTGTAAATCCGTTGATCAACAAATCTGTAAAACCACCTGTCATTCTGATCCGCCAATAGGCGGAGAAGAATCTTCTCATGAAGAAAAGTAGGCGTGATACTTATAAAGCATAGAAGATCCTTCGCTATCAAGGGATGACAAATGGTAAAACTATGATAAATGCTATTTTCTATACTTAAATAATTTAAATTAGGTGGTTTAATAGAAGATGCATTAAAATGAGAAATAAATACTACTTAATACTGCTTGTACTGGCAGGAAATTTATTCATTGCTGTAAACGTAAAAGGTCAGGCCGAAAAGATTGACAATACCCCCAATGCAAATGGCATGGTGGTTTGTGCCTATCCTGATGCCGCTCAGGCCGGCCTGGCTATATTAAAAAAAGGTGGCAATGCCGTTGACGCTGCTGTAGCAGTACAATTTGCATTAGCTGTAACCTTCCCCGAGGCTGGTAATATTGGCGGCGGCGGTTTTATGGTTTACCGCTCAACAAAAGGTGAAACCAATACGTTGGATTTTAGAGAAAAAGCGCCTTCAGGTGCAAGCGCGAATATGTATCTGGATGCTTCGGGAAATGTAATACCTGGTATGAGCTTAAGTACTCACCAGGCATCAGGTGTGCCCGGCTCTGTTGATGGTTTGTATGAAGCCAATCGTAAATACGGCAAGCTTAAATGGGCCGAGCTGGTACAACCGTCTATTGATCTGGCCCGTAATGGTTATAAACTTACAAAAAGGCAGGCAGATGTTTATAACCGCATTCAGAATACCTTAAAAAAGGCTAACCCGGGTAAATCTTATTTAATAAAAGATTCGCCATGGAAAGAAGGTGATCTGTTAGTTCAGGAAGATTTAGCGAAAACACTGGAACAGATACGTGATAAAGGCCGAAAAGGCTTTTATGAGGGTGTTGTTGCTGATGAAATAGTAGCCGAAATGAAAAGCGGAAATGGCTTAATAACCAAAGCCGATCTAAAAAACTATCATTCGGTTTGGCGCAAGGCTATTACCGGCAACTATAAAGATTATAAAGTAATTACTATGCCGCCGCCCTCCAGCGGAGGTATTGCTTTATTATCCCTGCTCAAATCGGTCGAAAAATATCCGCTGCATCAATGGGGGCATAATCAGGATTCTACAGTACAGCTAATTATTGAAGCAGAACGGCGGGTATATGCCGACCGTTCAAAATATTTGGGCGACCCGGACTTTTTTAAAGTACCAGTAGATAGTTTATTAAGAACTTCTTATATCCTTTCGCGCATGAATAGCTTTACCTGGAGCGCGGCTACACCGAGCACGAGTATACAGCCAGGCACCATTCCGGGATACGAAAGCGATCAAACTACCCATTATTCTATTACCGACCGTGAAGGTAACGCGGTTTCTATCACCACAACTTTAAACGGATCTTTCGGCTCAAAAATTTTTGTAAAAGGGGCAGGTTTTTTATTGAATAATGAGATGGATGATTTTAGCTCAAAACCCGGCGTACCCAACATGTATGGCTTGGTTGGCGGTAAGGCTAACAGCATACAGCCTAATAAACGGATGCTATCGTCTATGACGCCTGCTATCATCGAAAAAAATGGCAAACTGTTTATGGTAGTAGGTACCCCTGGCGGGGCAACTATTATTACCTCTGTATTTCAAACCATACTAAACGTAATTGAATTTGATCAAAATATGCAGCAGTCTGTTTCGTCGAAGCGTTTTCATCACCAATGGCTGCCGGATAATGTGCAGGTTGAACGAGGAGCTTTTGATGAGAAAACGCAAACTATACTGGAACAAAAAGGGTATAAACTAATAAGCAGCGGCGGCATAGGCCGTGTTGATGCTATTTTAAAAACTCCTTTAGGGTACGAAGGCGGAGCAGATCCGCGGGGGGATGACACTAAAGCGGGCTGGTAATTAATTAGCACAACGTAACTTTTCTTTAAATCAGTTCAGTTAATGGGTATTTGACTTCTATATTAATGGTGTAATATTTAAGTTAATTTTAATACGAATTAATGACAATCTATTTAACAAGACTTCACATTATAATTATAACTTTGCGGGCTCATTATCATTCATGAGCGATCAGATTAAACATGAGTGCGGTGTAGCATTTATCCGCCTTTTAAAGCCGCTATCTTTTTATCAGCAAAAATACGGCACAGCACTGTATGGCTTAAACAAGCTTTATCTTTTGATGGAAAAACAACATAACCGCGGCCAGGATGGTGCGGGTGTTGCTACTATTAAACTTGACGTTGCACCGGGGAAGCGATACATCAGCCGGCACCGTTCCATGGCATCAAACGCAGTTGCTGATATATTTGAATATATCCAGAAAAAATTTGCCGAGATACAAAAAGAAACCCCTGAAAGAATGGCTGATGCCGATTGGCTGAAGGAAAATGTAAGCTTTACAGGGGAGGTGTTACTTGGGCACCTGCGCTATGGTACCCATGGTAAAAATAGTATTGAAAGCTGTCACCCCTTTTTACGGCAAAACAACTGGATGACGCGTAACCTCGTTATTGCCGGCAACTTCAACATGACCAATGTTGACGAATTGTTACAGCAATTATATGACCTGGGTCAGCATCCTAAAGAGAAGGCGGATACCGTTACTGTTTTAGAAAAGATAGGTCATTTTATTGATACCGAAAACCAGGGGCTATTTGACCAGTATAAGCGTGAGGGACTTGACGATAACATGGAGATCAGCAAGCTGATTGCCAATGATATGGATGTGGCTAAAATCCTCCGTAAATCTGCCAAAAACTGGGATGGTGGCTATACCATAGCCGGAATTTTGGGACATGGGGACGCGTTTGTAATGCGTGATCCGGTTGGCATAAGACCTGCATATTATTATTATAACGATGAAATAGTAGTTGCCGCCTCAGAACGGCCCGCACTGCAAACCGCCTTTAATATACCGATAGGTGATATCAGGGAGATAAAGCCCGGCCATGCATTGATTGTAAAAAAGAACGGCAAGATAAGTGAGGATATGTTTAGCGAACCACTGGAAAAGAAAGCCTGTTCATTTGAGCGGATCTATTTTTCGCGTGGCAGTGATGCTTCAATTTACAGAGAGCGCAAGCAATTGGGCCGCCTGCTTTGTCCGCAGATACTGAACGCGGTTGATCATGATATTAAAAACACCGTATTTTCTTATATTCCCAATACAGCCGAAGTAGCTTTTTACGGAATGGTTGAAGGGGTACATAAATATATTAAAAAGTATCAGCGCGACAGGTTACTGAATCGTGAGGATAAGATTAGTGAAGAGGAGTTAACTGAAGTATTATGCCTTGCCCCGCGTGTAGAGAAAATAGCAATCAAGGATGTTAAACTCCGTACTTTTATTACCCAGGATGCCGACCGCAGTGAAATGGTGGCGCATGTTTATGATACCACTTACGGATTGATAAAAAACGGCGTGGATACCCTGGTAGTGCTGGATGATTCCATTGTACGCGGAACAACCCTGAAACAAAGTATCCTTAAAATACTGGATCGCTTAGGCCCTAAAAAGGTAGTCGTTGTATCTTCGGCTCCACAAATCCGTTATCCTGATTGTTATGGCATTGATATGTCACGCATGGGTGAGTTTGTGGCTTTTGAGGCAGCTATAAGCCTGTTAAAAGAAATGGGGAAGGAAGACGTGATCTTAAAGGTTTACCAGCAATGCAAGGACAGTGCCTCCTTACCAAAAGAAAAGGTAGTGAATTATGTAAAAGCTATTTATGAGCCTTTTACCGACCAGCAGATATCAGACCGTATTGCTCAGATTATTACACCTAAGGATACAAAATGCAAGGTAGAAGTAATCTATCAAACTTTAGATAATCTGCATAAAGCTTGTCCTGACCATACCGGCGATTGGTATTTTTCAGGCGATTATCCAACCCCGGGCGGCAACAAAGTAGTTAACCGGGCTTTTGAAAACTGGATGGAAGGCAAGAATCAACGGGCTTATATGTAGAGTGGTGAGTGGGCAGTGGTGAATGGGTAGTGGTGGAGAAATAACTTCTGCTAATTCTTATTTATTCAACAAACGCTGTTCATACAATGTGTTAAGCTCCGGGAGGAGAAAGAACAAAATGGGTAACCAGCTTATCCATTAAAAATAAAGATGCGATGATAAGCGCGATACCTGCAACCTCATTTAAGCGGTGTACTAGCTTAACGGATATACGATCGCGCAGCTTGTTGGCATAAAAGGCCTTGGTGGCATCTAATCCAAATTGTACAATCAGGATAGTAAGAAACATGATCGCTATTTTTAGTGAACGGTTAGGTACCCCCTGATGATAAATAGTACTGGCCGTACCAATTACGGTTATCCAATGAAATAGTATAGTAGGATTAAAAATACACATCAAAAATCCCTTAAAAAAATAACCGTAACGTTTTAGTCCGGTTGGGGCAACATTGTTATAATTTACATCGGCTTTTTTAAATAAATAATAAATACCAACAGTAAATAAAATAATGCTTCCAATAGCGCCTGCTATTATTTTAGCATGTACGGGTATATCAAATAATTGCGATCCGAATAATATAGAACCTACAAATACAATATCGCTGCAAACTACGCCCAATGCTAAATATAAACCTGCATGAAAGCCCCTTTCAATACTGGTTTTAATTAAAGCGAAAAAAACCGGGCCGGTAAGAAATGTCAGCACTAACCCGATCCCTATCCCCGAAATAACAGCTTCTATCATTAAGTTACCCCTTAGGTTCAGTTTGAAGTATGCGAATATGCAATTTTTATCTCTTAAATAACAACGTTAATGTTATTGGTATTGTTTAATTCAACCTGATTACCTACTTAATTGATCTAAAACTTCACATATTCAAAATTAAGTAACAGGAATAATAAAATTTAATTTATGTTAGTGGTTTAATTTCCCTTAGAAACCCTTAATAAAATCAGAAACCCTTCATAAAAAATGGAACAAAACAAATCAAAAAGCTATGGAACCGCATTGTATACTATTATCACTGTATTCTTTTTTTGGGGATTTTTAGCAGCATCGAACGGTATATTTATACCATTTTGTAAATCACATTTCAGCTTAACTCAATTTGAATCACAACTGATAGATTTTACTTTTTACGGAGGGTATTTCATCGGTTCATTAATCCTGTATTTTGCTTCACAAATAACCAAAGTAGATATTTTAAACAAATTGGGCTATAAAAATGGTATAGTGCTTGGGCTTGCTATTTCTGCCATTGGTGCATTAGGTATGGTACCGGCTGTTGATTCCGGTTCATTTGGATTTATTTTATTTGCATTTTTTATTATAGCGATAGGTTTTTCTTTACAGCAAACAGCGGCTAATCCCTTTGTGGTTGCCTTAGGGCCACCCGAAACCGGATCAAACCGTTTAAATTTTGCAGGTAGTGTAAATAACATTGGGGCCTTGTTAGGGCCCGTTGTAGTAAGTGTGGTATTGTTTGGTACCGCAACATCAGCCACCGCGGCAGCTAAGGTGGAAATATCATCCATCAATAACTTATACTTTATACTGGCAGGCTTATTTATTGCGGTAGCCATATTTTTTTGGGTTTCAAAGTTGCCTAAAGTTACCAGTGATGAAAAAATTGAAGCCAGTACAAAAGCGAACATACCTTTATTAATACTGTTTGTTGCTTTTTTAATGATACTTATTGCTAATCCTTTAAGTAGTCAAACCGGCATACCAAGCCAATACTTTGTATATGCTTCGCTGGCAATTATCCTGGGCACATTAATAAGTACAATTTTCGCATCAGCCAGGGACAAAGAAGGCTGGGGCGCTATGCAATACCCACAATTAATTTTAGGGATGATAGCCATATTTACCTATGTAGGTACCGAGGTTACTATTCAAAGTAATATGGGATCATTACTTAAAACACCTGAGTTTGGATCTTTTAATGAATCTGAGATAGCACCCTATATATCTCTTTATTGGGGAAGCTTAATGATAGGACGTTTTACCGGCGCAATCGGCGCTTTCAATTTATCAAGATCATTAAAAAATATATTAACTATAATAGTTCCTTTCCTGGCTTTTGGGTTGGTATTGCTGGTTAATTATTTAACCGGTGTAAACGTTAGTAACTTATTTATTTATGCAATTTGTGTAGCAGTTTTAGTTGTCGCCTTTTTTATCGGTCAGCAAAAACCAATACGTACCTGTTTAACAATGGGCTTGCTGGGTGTTACTTTTATAGTAATAGGTTTGGTTACCGTGGGTAAAGTAGCCACATTTGCCTTTATAAGCGGAGGATTGTGCTGCTCAATTATGTGGCCATCTATCTTTGCATTAGCTATTACCGGTTTGGGTAAATACACCAGCCAAGGTTCTGCTTTTTTAATTATGATGATATTGGGCGGATCAATCATTCCGCCGCTGCAGGGCAAAATAGCCGATAGTAGCACTAACGTTATACAGGGCATGAGTGGGCTGCATTTCTCGTATATTGTACCTGTTTTTGGTTTCGCTTACATCGCTTTCTTTGCCTGGAAGGTTAGCCGTGAATTAAAGAAACAAGGTATTGATATTGATAATATTGAAGCCTCAGGAGGACATTAATATTTTTTAGTCATTGGGCATTGTTCATTTGAGCGTTATACAATCCTAACCAATGCCCAATGACTAATGACCAATGACAATTGACTAAATGAGACCATCTTTCGATGATATTTTTATGAACCTGGCTACAGATCTGGCCAAGCGTTCACATTGTGTTAAGGCGCACGTAGGTGCCGTTTTAGCGAAAGAAACACGCATTATATCCATAGGCTACAACGGGCCGCCAAAAGGCACGCATAACTGTGATGAGGAGTGGCCCGAAACCGGCTGTGCAAGAGATTCAAAAGGTAGTTGTTCGCTGGCTTTACATGCCGAGGAAAATGCTATATTATATGCTGTTAAAAATGGCGCTAATTTAGAAGGAGCTACCTTATATACCACCTTATCGCCTTGCCTTCCCTGTGCCCGGCTTATTTTTTCGGCCGGTATAAAACAGGTATACTTTAAAAACTCCTATGCCGAATATAAAGGCATACCAAGCGATGAAGGCGTTGACTTTTTAAACAGGTTTGGGGTAAGTGCAGTGAAATTTGTAGAAAGTGATTAGAAATTTCGATTCTGATATTTTTAAATCAGAAAACCAGGTTCTTTAAATCAGAAAACCAGGTTCAGACAAAATTATAGTTTCTTCAAAAAGGGCTCGACCTTATTCAATGCAAATTGCAACTGCTGTGTGGGAGTAAGATCGGTGTTATCCAATATAATCGCGTCGTCAGCACGTACCAACGGGCTTTCCTCACGGGTGGTATCCTGATAATCCCGATGAGCCAGGTTTTCAAAGACTTCTTCTAACGTTATTTTAGGGTTTTTGGGTAAAAGCTCTTTATAGCGTCTTTCAGCGCGTATTTTTGGGTCGGCTGTCATAAATATTTTCACTTGCGCATCCG
>JAQBOY010000177.1 GCA_028287805.1 Mucilaginibacter sp. | reverse complement strand
CATTTTCCCTGAACCAGGCGCTTGTTTTTGATCCGAAAGACTGATCACCAAAAAAGTCACCGTCACCACGTTCCCATCCGCCATGGAACCATGGGCCCAATACCAGCATGTTTTTAACTGTTTGGGGGTTTTGTTTTTCAATTGCTTTATAAACACCTTGAGCGCCAAACGCATCTTCGGCATCAAAAAAACCGCCAACTGTCAAAACAGCCGGCGTTATATTTTTTAAATGCGGACGGATATTCATACCCTGCCAAAAGGAATCATAATTAGGATGGGCCATCATATCGTCCCAAAATTTTACAGAATCGCCCAGGAATTTCTTTTTAAAATTTGGCAAAGCGCCCACTTCCAAATAAAACTTGTAGTTATCCTTTTGGGTATATTTTATGCCATTTTTAAATTCGGCAGGGGTAATGGGTTTAGGCCTTGGAACGCCAAAGCTGGTTAAAAAAGCAAAGGCGTCCATCTCAAAAAAAGCTCCGTTATGATGAAAATCATCACCAATAAACCAATCGGTTACAGGAGCCTGGGGAGATACAGCTTTTAAGGCAGGGTGAGCATTTGGCAATGATGCAGTTGAATAGAAACCGGGGTAAGAAATTCCCTCAATTCCTACTTTGCCATTATTATTGGGCAGGTTTTTTATCAGCCAGTCAATGGTATCATAAGTATCCGTGCTTTCGTCAATTTCGGTTTTGCTTTTTTTATTAGCTATCTGCGGGCGCACATTAACAAAATCTCCTTCACTTTCCCATCTGCCGCGCACATCGGCATAAACAAAAATATACCCTTCTTTAGCTAAAAGCATATTCTGGCCCAAAGATGTTTTAAAATCATCGCCGTAAGGAGCCGCGTTATATGGCGTACGGGTCATCATAACAGGATACTTCTGACTTTGGTCCTTTGGAAGGTAAATGGAGCAAAAAAGTTTTTTACCATCACGCATGGTAATGTACTTTTCCACTTTAGTGTAGTTTTGCTTAATGTAAGCAGCATCCTCAATACTTTGAGTAGATTGAGTGCGTTGGGCATAGCTGCTACAACAAAGCAATGCAAGAAAAAGCGCCAGTAAATTTTTTTTCATTGTTTAAGATCAGTTTAGTTAGCCAATTTAACTAAAGGCAATTAAAAATAGCGTATAAGTTTGGTAAATCATTTAAATTTTTATTGATCTATGCAAAAGTGACATTCATTTCATTTCGTTAGCAGTTGATAATGTTTAACTTTGGCGCGTTAAAAATACACTACTATGCAATATGATGTTATCGTTATCGGTTCGGGTCCTGGTGGTTATGTAGCCGCTATACGCTGCGCCCAATTGGGTTTAAAAACCGCTTGTATTGAAAAATATCCTACTTATGGCGGTACCTGCTTAAATGTAGGCTGTATCCCCTCAAAGGCGTTGCTCGATTCATCTGAACACTATTATAACGCTTCGCATACCTTTAAAACACATGGCATCAACCTGGATAATTTATCGGTTGATTTCGGGCAGATGCTTAAACGTAAAAATGAAGTTGTTCAAAAAAACACTTCGGGCATCAGCTTTTTGTTTAAGAAAAATAAAATAGATGGCTACCAGGGTATTGGTTCATTTAAAGATAAAAATACCATCGTCATTAAAAAGGAAGATGGCACTACGCAGGAAATAACCGGTAAAAATATCATTATAGCTACCGGCTCCAAACCATCAGGATTGCCTTTTATTAAATTAGATAAGAAACGTATTATTACCTCTACCGAGGCTTTAACCTTACCGGAAATCCCTAAACACCTCATCCTGATTGGCGGTGGTGTTATTGGTTTGGAACTGGGTTCGGTTTATGCACGTTTGGGCGCCAAAGTTTCGGTAATTGAATATATGGATTCCATTATACCTACTATGGATAAGAGCCTGGGTAAGGAACTGCAAAAGGTGTTGCAGAAACAAGGTATGGAGTTTTACCTGAGCCATAAAGTTACCGGCGCAACTGCAAAAGGTAAAGAAGTTACCGTAACATTTGATAACCCTAAAGGCGAAAAGCAGGAATTAAAAGGTGATTACTGCCTGGTTGCTGTTGGCCGTATAGCTTATACCGATAATTTAGGTTTGGATAAAATTGGACTTAAGGTAGAAGATCGGGGCAGAAAAATTGCCGTTGATGCACATCTGGAAACCAGCGTTAAAGGCGTTTATGCCATTGGCGACGTAATACAGGGCGCTATGCTGGCTCACAAAGCCGAAGATGAAGGCACTTTTGTAGCAGAAACCATTGTAGGCCAAAAGCCGCATATTGATTATAATTTAATTCCGGGGGTTGTTTATACCTGGCCCGAAGTTGCCGCTGTTGGACAAACAGAGGAGCAGTTAAAAGAAAAAGGTGTAAAATATAAAACAGGCTCGTTCCCGTTCAAAGCCAGCGGCAGAGCGGTAGCCAGTGGAGATCCTGACGGGTTTGTGAAGGTATTAGCTGACACAGCTACCGACGAAATTTTAGGTGTACATATTATTGGCCCCAGGGCAGCGGATATGATAGCCGAAGCCGTAGTAGCGATGGAGTTCCGTGCTTCTGCCGAAGACATTGCACGCATTAGTCACGCCCACCCAACTTATACCGAGGCATTCCGCGAAGCTTGTTTAGCTGCTACTGAGAACAGAGCGATACATATTTAAATCGAATTTTCGATTAATCAGGTAAGCCTTCCGAAGTTTTAAACTCGGAAGGCTTTTTCGTTGCGAAATAATTTATCAGGAAAGACTTACAAACTAAACGTCACGCCGAAATAAATTCGGCAAGAGGGTCTTCTTTCTTATATATTAAACATCAACTTCATCATTACAATCCTTCCCGGCAGTGCAAAAGAGCCGGAAGTGAAGGTGTTTGCTGATAAATTAAGCGTGCTGTAGTTTTTTACATCTAATAAATTAACCGCGCTTAATTCTGCATCCGTTTTAAGTTTGTCAAAACGGTATCGAATGGAGGCATCAGCAAAAAAATACTTCAGGTCATTCATCTGCTTTTGTTTGGTAAGATAACTTTCTCCGGAGAGTTTAAAGTAAAGATTGGTAAGCGGGTTGTAGTTTACAGTACCCTGTTGTACCAGTTGGGTAATGTTATAGGCTGATGCTTGTGTTGAAGAATGGCTGTTGGTGAGGTTAACATTGGCTTTATAGCTAATGGTTACCTGGTTGCTTATTTTGGTTTCGGCACCTGCATTATAAGTGGTGGAAATAGTTTTAAAGGGCAGCAAGGCATTATTCTGTATCTGATTGGTGCTGTTTGATTGCCACTGTACGCCCCCGCTAAACGTAGTTCGTAGTGAAAAGGAATATTTACTGATATACCCGTTAACCGACCAGGTATCAATGTTGTTTTGAAACGGCAATACAATACGCTGTTGTAGGCTGTTGCTGATTAAACTTGATGCAATACTATTAGCCGCTACATGGTTATAATAAGTATTTATACTGAAAAAGAAAAGCGTAATAGCTTTACGGTAATTAAACCCAAGCGCGGCTGTTTGGGTTTTCGTTTCTGCAAGGTCGGCATTATTGGCATATAGGGAGCGGTAATCTGTTAAAATATACCCATGATAAACATCCTGAATGTTGCCAATATTATTGCGGTAATTGTACAAAAAGTTAAAATAATCTTCAACCCCAACCTGGTATTTAACTTTTAGTTGGGGGTTAAAATATAAGCGGGTGAGGCTTTTGTTTAGTGCAAAAAAACTATCGGTATAATTTATTTGCTGTAAGCTAATGGGAAGCGTAAGGCTAACCTTTAAAATTTTACCCGGCAGGTCATATCCGGCTTCGGCATAAAGTTTTTTACGGGTCCAGTTTAAACGGTTAATAGAACTATCAGGTGTAAGGATATGATTGTTTAGTTGAACTACATTTAGAGCTGATTCCAGTTTTTGCGATTGTAGCAAGAGCCCTGCCTTATAGCTTTGGGTAATATGATCGGTTGGAATTTTGTAGGACAAATAGTTGTTCGTGAACCAGGTTGGCACATTAACGGTTTGTGCCAATTGTGCGTAAGGATTACCGTTGTTAAAAATGGCCGCATTATACCCGGGAGTAATGATCCTGTTTTCGGGCTCGCTGCTATGGTTGATATAAGAATATACCTCCAGGATATTATTATTGGATTTGATGGTTTGCATTAAGTTCAATTCGTTAGAAAAATCAAGCGAATTATCTTTAAAAACCTGGTTTACTCCGGCACCGTTGGTATTCAGGGTTGAATACGATGATTTATGGCTGTAATCAGTTATCAGCGCATCATTGAGGTAATATTTGTCTTTATTAATATTGAGCGTGAATTGGCCATGTAATATATCGGGTTTGAAAGTATTGTGTTGTGTTTCGGTATATTTTACGGTATCGTTTGGCAAAAATATGCGGGTTTGCTGCTCAAAATTCTGCCGCTGCGTATCATGCAGGTAATAGAGGTTAACCTTCAGTTGCTCACCCTTCTTAATGTTCACCAGGTTATTGAGGTTGATAATACCCGACTGATTAAACAAATACCGGTTTCGGGCCAAATCCGGGTTATGTACGGTACCAAGCGATAGTACGGTAGCAGGTTTGTCGTTATCAATCCTCTGCAGATAATCAGCCATATTATGTGATACCAACTCATTCTGTACATCAAAACCGGTATTGTTACCCTTCAGGTAATTAATGGCTTTGTACTTATCCTTAAACATCATGGCGTTCAGCTCTTCATTATAATTGCCGGGTAAACCAGCCCCTATGGTTTCCTGCCCAACCAACTGGAGCTTAGCATTTTTTTTAAAGGTGAGATTCAGCGCGACATCATCGCTCATTACCTTGTCCTGCAGCATTTTTATGGGCTGGTGATTTTCAATTACCTGTATATCATCAACTACGCCGTGAGGTATAGTATTGGTAGCTATATTATACTTATCATCCAGTAAGTTATCGCCACCGATGTATAAATTAGAAATCGCTTTGCCATTGTAACTGATCTTTCCATCATCGGCAACCGAAACACCCGGCAATTTTTTAATCACATCGCCAATTACACGGTCTTGCGCGTTACTAAAGTCAGCCACTTTATAACTCAGGGTATCGCCGC
>JAQBOY010000153.1 GCA_028287805.1 Mucilaginibacter sp. | reverse complement strand
TTAAAAGAATTCAAATTTTTATCAATTATCTTATCTAAAGTATTTTTTAATAAATTTACATTAGTTAATATGTCACTAATGTAAGCGGGTCACAGCTTAAAATAAATTATTGTATCTGTACTTATTTGACTTTCAAATACTTAAACAACGCAAATATAAATAGGTTTTATTCATTACAAAGAAAAATCAAAAAATATTTCAAGTATATTTTTTGATTTTTTTGATAGAATACAATATTAAAGTAATTATTTATAACTTTCCCCTTAATTAATGTAATAGTTGTTTGATGATAAAAATTTACGCGACGTTTTTTTTTATAATTTTTTCGTTTGCAGCTTACTCAAACGAAGCGGTAGATGTTTCAGCTTCTGATACAACTGAAGTTAAAACATATAATATTAACGGCTATAACAGCCGTTTAACTAAACCTACTGAAACAGTAGTTTATGCAAATAAGGCATTAGAACTAGCTAAAAAAATTTCTTATTTAAATGGTATTGCCGAAGCTTACAGAATAAGAGGGATAGGTAACTATTATCTTAATAAAAGCGAAAGTGCGATAAATGATTATCTGGATGCATTAAATTATTTTGACAAGTCGAATAATCAAGCGGGGAAAGCGAAAGTTTTTAATAACATTGGTAATTTATACCAGGAAGTTGATTATGAAAGGGCTTTAGGTTATTTTAATAAGGCAGAAACAATTGCTGAGAAAACCCATGACAATCAACTTATTGCTTCATTAAATTTGAACATCGGGAATGTTTATTTTCGTAAAAACAGTTTTAATCAGGCATTAAGGTATTATACTTTAAGCTATAATCAGTTCACCAAATTAAATAATAAAGTTATCCTGGTTCAATGTCTGCAGGATCTTGGAGTAATTTATTTTAATTTAAATCAAACAGATAAGGCAGAAAAATTATTGCTTCAAGCTAATCAGGCTGCGAAAGATCAGGATTTGAATTCATCAGTAGCAAGTATCAATTTAGAGTTAGCGGCTATATACATAAAGAAAAATAACTTTTCAGCCGCAGAAAAGTATTTAAAAGAGGGAATGGCTTTTGCCGAAATTGTAAATAATAACAAATACAGATATGATTATAAACTAACTTCATATGAATTAGAAAAAAAGAGAAAGGATTATGAAAAAGCTTTAAACTACCTGATTGAAATTTATAGGCAGGATAGTGTAACTTATAAATCAAATATATCAACTAAGTTCAGTTTAGCTATTGCAGAATCGCAACACCAAAGAGAAAGTGATCTGGCTGCAAAAGATAGAGAAAATGCCAGCCAAAGATTTTGGTTGCTGGCTGTTGCAGCAGGTTTATTATTAATTGTAATTGCCTTATTAATGAGTAATGTTAAACGTAAGGCAGCAACCAATGCCCAGTTAAAGGAACTTAATAACGAGGTTTCAAGGCAAAAAGATAATCTTGACCGTATCAATCATCACCTGGAAGAAATAATTGATGAACGCACCAGAGATTTGCAGGCGAAAAACAAAAAACTTTCAGAATATTCATCCTATTTGTCACACCAGATAAGAGGCCCTATAGCCACGCTTAAAGGCTTAATGAATTTGGAGAAGGAAGGCCTTGTTGACCAGCCGGAGTGTATTAATATGATGGATAAATGTGTATCAGAAATTGATAAAAAAATTATCGAAATGAGCGATATGCTGCATAATACGGAAAAAAGTAATATCTAAAATGTATAAGGGTGGTAAAATAAAAACCATCCTTATACAATTTTAGAACAATCTATTTTTAATATGGACAGTGCGAATGTATCTGCGCTTCTATAAGGTTCAAATAAATACAATACCAGGATATCATTTGTAAAACAAGTAATTTCCGGTGTTTTTTATATCCCCTGGTTTCAAAAGCAAGGGTTTCTTTACCCGCAGTTACAAAAAAACTTATTTCTCCTTTACATGGAATAAATGTTGATCCCAGCAAATTAAATACTTTCACTTTTAATTTGCTGGGTATATCATGAATAATACCATCATTCAACGTTTCACTTTTAGATATGGATATCAGATAATTTGACATATATAATATATTATAAGTATATGTTATAGATAGAATATAAGATGTATAAGGCAAATTTCAATCCAAATGCCTGTTATAAAGCTATTTAAGTAATAAAATGAAAATATTATGTTTGAAATAAATTTTTATTAATTAATATTTAATTCATTAAGTGGAAATAAAAACCTGTTAGCTGATTGTTTACTTCAATTAAATAGGAGTGTAATATTTATTGAACAAAATGACTATAATAAATTATTTATCCGGCTTTAGTCCGCAATTCTTCATACAGCAAAATAACCTTGCGCTGTAAACTTGCAATCTCAGCTTCACGGTCTGCTAATTTTTTTTGGGTAATACTTAAGTTTGAAGGTTCAAATTCAACTTCTTCAATATCCATAGATAATAATTGTACAACATCTATTTCGTAAATGTCGGCAATTTGTTCCAGGCGCGATAAATTAATATCGGTTACACCTGTTTCAATTTTTGAAAATGCAGGAATTGATATACCTAATTTTGTCGCTACGTCTTCCTGGCTCCAGCGATGCTGATGACGAAAAGCACGGATGATTTTGCCTATTGTTTTGTTGGTTTTCTTTTTAATGGTGTCGCTCATGTCGTTTTCGTTAATATTTAATGATGGAGAAAATGTATAGCTACCTTAACCAAAGTTTATGCCATAATTAATTATAGCTTATGAACGTTTTTTTAGTGATGATATTTTAAC
>JAQBOY010000139.1 GCA_028287805.1 Mucilaginibacter sp. | reverse complement strand
GAAGGTTTGATCAAACCGCAGGAAAAGCCCTTTAGGGAAGAAATATGTTTGAATGGTAAATGGGATTTCCAGCCGGTGCCTGTACCCTCGGGTTGGGTAGCCGGAAATGGTGTTCCGCCCGAGCTTACTAACCCTGAACTTGGTAATTGGGAAAACACTAAGATCAAAATACCTTCTCCATGGAATGTAAATGAATGGGGAGCTGGCAGTAAGGTTGGTAAAGGAACCAACCAGCCTTACGCGCCATCATCCGTATATTATCCCAGCTATCCGGCAAGCTGGGGTAGTGTACGCATGGGCTGGTTAAAACGGAATTTTACTGTTCCTGTAAAATGGGAAGGAAAGCGGGTTCTACTCCATTTTGAAGCCGTAATGGGAGATTTTGTGGTTGTAATTAACGGCAAACAGGCGGCGCATCATTTTGGTGACTATATGCCTTTTGAAGTTGATATAACTGATTTTGTGAAACCAAATCAAAATAATGAGTTATTGGTAGGGGTAAGGCATCGGAGATTATTTGATAAAACCGATGTTAAATATAAATATTTCCGTTCTACCTATCCTCCCGGTTCAAATACCGATAACCTGGTTGGAATTTGGCAGGATGTGTTTTTATTGGCTGTGCCACCGGTAAGAATTACCAATGTGTTTGTAAAACCACTGGTTGATAAGGATTTGCTGGAGTTTGATGTGCAATTGATCAATCAAACAAAAAAAGCACAAACGGTATCATTAGCGGGCAACATCCGGCAATGGATAAATGAAACGGGAAAAGATGTATTGAGCGCTCCTGAAATAAAATGGCGGCTTGGCGACAAAGATCTTATAAAAGTAAATGAACCTTCCATTATACTTCAACCCGGCGAATCAAAAAAAATTGCCTTAAGCACAAAAGTACAGCACAGGTTAAAATTCTGGAGTCCTGATACGCCTGAGCTTTATACTATCCTGTTAAATATCAATCATCAAAAACAGGTTTATGATTGTAAATCTGAACGTTTTGGATGGCGGCAGTTAACTATTAAAGGAAAGGATTTTTTCCTGAACGGAAATAAAATACAATGCTTTGCTGATATTCAGCATCCTTTCGGAGCCTATATATGTTCGCGCAGGTTTGCCTGGGCATGGTTTAAAATGATAAAGGATGTGGGCGGTAATGCAGTACGGCTGCATGCCCAGCCGTGGCCGTCAACCTACCTGAATTTGGCAGATGAAATGGGCTTAATGGTTTTAGATGAAGCCGCCCTTTTCGGAAGCTCGCTCTCCCTGAATTTTGAGGAAGCTGTTACATGGGAACGTACAGCTAAACATATTGATGATTTTGTTTTGCGCGACCGTAACCACCCGGCTGTAATAGGATGGAGTGCAGGGAATGAATTATTTGCTATTTCTCTATATAATAAACCCGCAGCAGACGTGGCCAAAGTATGGGAAGAAAAAAGTGTTGAGCTTGCCCGGCGCCCGGCGCTGTTAGACCCTACCAGGCCGTTTATAACTGATGACGGCGATGAGGATATGCATGGAAACCTGCCGGTATGGAGCAAACATTTTTCGCACGGCTTAACATTGGACAGGTTGCCGAAAAATATGGATAAGCCACTTATTGTTGGTGAATCTGGTGCCACCTATTATGGTAAACCCAGCCAGCTTTTTCAATTTGCAGGCGAAAAGCCCTATGCATCATATTACGGGCGCAATGAAGCCTTAGCCATTGATGTTTACCAAAATGTTGTTAAAATGGCGAAGCCCTATTTAGCTTATTATTCGCCATCAGAACTGTCATGGTTCGGTATTGAGCATATGAATTTAGGCTATCATGACTATTCACGTCTGCCTGATGAGCATGATGGCATATTTGCAGGCAAACCTTATGAGGAAGGAAAACCGGGTTATCAACTGGAAAGAATTCCACCTTATGTAACTACTTTTAATCCGGGCCTGGATTCGTCTTTGCCTGTATACAAGCCGTTGCCAATGTTTGAAGCTATGAAGGCTGCATTGGCTAAAGGTGGGCCACTGCCGTCTCCGTGGGATCATTACACCCCTCATGTACAGGATACAAAACCAAAATTTCCTGATCCGGTATTTATCAACGCTTGCTTTGTTGGTCCTTCAGATAGTATTTTATACCGGCAACTGAACACTTTGGGCTTAAAGTTTACATCTGATGCGCGCGTTGTAAAATTGATTATTATTGACGGTGAAAATGTTTCTGCTAATGAAATGCAACAGGCGGCAAAAATGATTGACAGGGTGAAAAATGAAGGTGGAATGGTATGGATAATGATTGCAGATAAAAAATTATCTCCCGCCCTAACTGATTTTTTACCGGCAAAGGTCGAGATCACCACACGTAAAGCTACCTCACTTGAAAGCAATACTCATACGGAAGTTGGAAAGTGTTTCGGTTTGCCTGATCTGTATTTTGCTGAAGTACCGGGCAATAATAAAATTTTGAAGCAAGGTTTATCCGGTGATCTCATCAACCAGGGCTCCATTATATTTGATGCGTCAAATACAGATTGGTCATTATTTAACCAGGCAGGTGAGAATAAAAAATGCGCGCAAATTGTTTTGTACGAACATTTAAAAAAACCGCAGGGGGTTGCCATGGTAAGCACTCCGTTAAATAATGCCAGGTTAACCTTATCAACTATCGATTATAAAATTAACAGCAAGGAAACAGCGGATTTTTGGAGAAATCTTTTCGCTGCAACGGGTATTAAGTATGATACACCTGGTGTTAATGATGAACAAAACAAGCGGAAAGGCCAGCATAATCTTTTATTGGATGGCCCGCCGCCTAATTAACTGAATAAAAAATAAAATAAATTATAAATTAATGGCAAAATTTTTAAGAAAATACTGTGTATATATTTCTTTAGCCCTCTTTTTAATAGCGTTTACGGCAGAAAAAAGGATTGATCAATATCCCTATAAAAATGCTGCTTTACCTGTTGACAGGCGTGTAGCCGATTTAATTGGCAGGATGACGCTGGATGAAAAAATTGAGCAACTGGACATGTTTTGGGGTAGAGAGGTTACTGATATGACAGGGCATGAGGCTACCGCTTATTCTGCGGAAAAAACAGCGAAAGTTATCGGTAAAACAGGAGTAGGGTCAATACATGACCTTTATCCTATTAATGCCGATATTTCTAACAGTATACAAAAATATGCCATTGAGAAAACCCGGCTGGGCATACCGGTTTTGTTTATTGAAGAAGGCCTGCATGGCTACAGTGGTTATGGCAGTACGTCTTTCCCTATACCGCTTCAATTATCAAGTTCATGGGATACGGCTTTGGTACATCGTGTAGGCAGGGTTATCGGCACTGAAATGAGAGCGCATGGCACAGCCATGATATTAGGGCCTGTACTTGATCTGGCGCATGATCCCCGCTGGGGCAGAGTGGAGGAAACCTATGGTGAAGACCCTTATCTTAATTCAGTTAACGGTGTGGCCATGGTTAAAGGCTTGCAGGGAAGAAGTTTAAGCAGCCATGACGCGGTGGTTGCCGAGCCTAAGCACTTTTCGGTACATGGTATACCTGAAGCCGGTAGCAATACCGGTCCGGTAAATATTGGTGAACGTGAAGCACGTTCAAGCTATTTGTATGTATTTGAAAAGGCTGTACGTGAAGCCCATGCTATGGGAATAATGGCCGCCTACAGCGAAATTGATGGCATTCCCTGTGTGGATAATAAATGGCTGTTAACAGATGTGCTGCGAAAGGAGTGGGGTTTTAAAGGCTTTGTATTATCTGATCTCGGCGCTATTAAAATGTCTTTATTAAATCATGGCGTTGCAGCTGATACTAGCGACGCGCTGGCGCAAACTTTTAATGCCGGCCTTAACATGCAGTTTTATGATTTTTCGCATAAAAGTTTTTTAGAAGCAGTTACTAAGGCCGTTAAAAATAAATCAATAACTGAAGCGCAGCTTAATAAAACAGTAAGTGATGTGC
>JAQBOY010000134.1 GCA_028287805.1 Mucilaginibacter sp. | reverse complement strand
GAAGGTTTGGATGCTGTTATTGTTAATCCTTCATTAATTATAGGCAGCAATGCAGGTACAGCAGGCAGCGGTCAATTATTTGAAACGGTACGAAAAGGCCTTAAATTTTATACCAAGGGCAGCGCTGGTTTTGTAGATGTGGAAGATGTAGCTAAATGTATGATCGCGCTAATGAATAGCCCTATTACCGGCGAACGTTATATCATTAATGCCGAAAATAGGGAATACAAGCAATTGACTGCCGAAATAGCTAAAGGGTTTGGATTGAAACCACCGGCTATATTAGCCAAGCCATGGATGATGGAGGCAGCCTGGCGGGGCGCAGCACTTGCTGCCGCATTAACCGGAAAATCTCCTGCATTAGATAAAACAGCTGCACAAGCTGCTTCTCAAACCCGCAATTTTGATAACTCAAAAATTAAAAGGGATGTTGTTATCAAATTTAAACCGATAAGTAAAACGATTGGGGAAATTTGCGAGCGGTTAGCAGGATAATCAATTCTTCCTTTCAAAATCTGGTAGCAACAGCTTTGTTTTTTATCAACATTTCCTATCTTGCTGTCATGAAAATTTTTGCACTGTTTACCGGGCTTATTATCATTTCCCTAAACACCTCCTTCGCACAAACAAAATCAAAAAAATCAAGCTATTTTCCTGCTTATAATAACTGGCAGCATAAATTGCCTGCACAAATGGGGCTGGACAGTACCTCATTAAATAAGGCAATTAGTTTTGCTATGGCTCATGAAGCCAAATCCTCACATGATGGTAAAATGTCGCAATTTCAAAGTTTCGGCAAAGAGCCGTTCAGCGAAGCGGTTGGTCCGGTAACAGAGCGCGGTGGCCCGGCAGGCATTATTATTTATAAAGGCTATATCGTAGCACAATGGGGCGATCCCACTAAGGTAGAAATAGTGAACAGCGTTACAAAAAGCTTCTTATCCACTATTATTGGTGTAGCGGTTGATCGGGGTATGATCAAAAGCACCATGGATACCGTGGCACATTATGTGCCGCCTATTGAAGTATATAGCCCTGCTGCTGAATTAAGCGGGTATCACGCTGATGATGATATCATCTATCCGTTTTCATCAGCTCATAACCGCAGGCTTACCTGGGAAGTGATGCTGCGCCAAACAAGTGATTGGGAAGGAACACTATGGGGTAAACCGGATTGGGCAGATCGTCCTTCAGGTGATATCATTCAATACAGGGATCGTAAGCGCAATGAGCCCGGTACCGTTTGGAAGTATAATGATACGCGGGTAAATGCGCTGGCACTGGCTGCACTATGTGTATGGCGTAAACCTTTACCACAAGTACTGAAAGAAAATATTATGGACCCGATAGGGGCCTCAAATACCTGGCGCTGGTTTGGCTACCGCAACTCATGGGTGGTGCTTGATGGGCAACTGGTACAATCTGTTAGCGGGGGTGGTCATTTTGGGGGTGGTATGTTTATTAATGCTTATGATATGGGCCGTTTTGGCTTATTAACCCTGCATCATGGCAATTGGGATGGTAAACAATTGATTAGTGAACAGTGGGTAAAACAGGCGTTGACCCCTACTACTGCTAATACCGGCTATGGTTATATGAACTGGTATTTAAACACTAATAAAAAATTACTGCCATCAGCGCCCGAAAACACCTGGGTACATATTGGTAACGGGAACAATATAATTTATTGCGATCCGGATCATGACCTGGTAGTAGTAGCCCGTTGGATAAACAATAATGACATGGATGGATTAATCAGTAATGTGCTGCAGGCTATCAAAAAATAATTTATCTGTACAAGAAAATAGGAGAGATCTATACAACAATAAAGCGGATGATAAGTGTTTTCACTATCGAGTGACATTAGTTTAATGCTTTCTGTTGGTTAATTAACAATGGCTTGATAAACTAATCGTTCAAAAGTTGCACATTTGCACATCCTTAATTTGGATATTTAAATGGAACAATACTTCATTATAGATTTCGATAGCACATTTACACAGGTAGAGGCATTAGATGAACTGGCGCGTATATCGCTTAAAAATAATCCCGATAGAGAGGAAATATACCGGCAGATAGAAGAATTTACGAATGCATCAATGGAAGGTAGGTTATCCTTTACGCAGAGCCTGGAAGCCCGCGTAAAATTATTACAAGCCAACCGCGAGCATTTGAAACAGTTGATTACCCACTTAAAGAAAAAAGTATCTACTTCATTTTCACGCAATACCGAATTTTTTAGGAAACACCAGGATTCAGTGCTTATTGTATCCGGTGGATTCAAAGAATTTATTATACCTGTTGTAACGGAGTATCATATCAAAAGGGAAAATATATACGCCAACACTTTTGAGTTTGATGCCGATGGTAAAATTATTGGATATGACCGTGAAAATCCATTGTCGCAGGAAGGTGGTAAAGTGAAGTTGCTAAAAGAGTTAAATCTGCAAGGTGAAATATATGGGATAGGAGACGGCTATTCTGATTTTCAGCTAAAGGAATCAGGAATGATCAAAAAGTTCTTTGCCTTTACAGAAAATATTGAACGTAAATCAGTAGCCGAAAAAGCCGACCATATTACGCCCAGTTTTGATGAGTTTTTATATATCAACAAATTACCCAGGGCTATCTCATATCCTAAAAACCGGATTAAATGCCTGGTAGTGGGCGTTATTGAGGAAGAGGCTTTAACGCAAATGCAGCGGGAGGGCTATAATATCCGTCAGCGTGAAAGTATTGAAGACAAGTACCTGGAGGAAGCAGGAATACTATTTTGTGATGAAGTTAGCCAGCCAACTCCCGAACACTTGCAAAAAGCCGGGCGGTTAAAAGCGATAGGTTGTTTTGGTAAAGTAAATAGAAAATTAGCGGAAGCGGCCTGTGAAAACGGCATTATTATTTTTGATGACCCCAAGCATAACCCGCGTAATGATGATTTTATCCCCAAGCGTGTAATAGCTTTTATGAATGAAGGGAAAACGCATACCAGCTGCAATTTTCCTGATCTGCAACCGCCACGAAATAACAATGCGCACCGGTTAATACATATCCATAAAAACGTACCAGGTATACTGGCTAAGATCAACGACGTATTTGCAAGGCATAATATTAATATTGTTGGCGAATTTTTGGTTACCAACCCACAAATAGGTTACGTAATTACTGATGTAAATACCGGCTATGATCCACAGGTGCTTAATGAACTTAAAGCCATTGAGCATACCATAAAGTTCAGGTTACTGTATTAGTTAATGTTGATTAAATCGTCGCTATTAGCTAATTAACATGATCTATTCATTACCCCGGAAAAGGCACCACCAAAACCGGTATTTCTGAATGGCGTACTACATGTTCGGCAATGCTGCCCATTAGCAGCCGGTCAAGGCCGGTACGACTATGAGTTCCGATAACGATAAGGTCAGCTCCAAATTCTTTGCTGCAATCTATTATGCCATCTGCTGTATTGCCATATTCATTAAAGTGAGTAACCTGTAAATCGCTACCAAACTTTTTTATCGTTTTTTCAATAAGTGTTTCGGAGGCATCGTTTTGAATACTTATTAATTCAAGGTCATTAATTCCTAAACTTTGTGGCGGCGCACCTAATAAAATGTCAGAGCTGCTTGTACCGGGTATTACCATAGGTTCAACAATATGGACCAAACCTACACTGGCTTTAAAAGAATGGGCTATATCAAAACCATATTCGGCAGCATGTTCAGCAAACTTGCTCTCGTCAATTCCGATCAATATTTTTTTGATTTTCATGATTAAGTATCTTATACTGATATAACAAAATAACCGCAATATGTTTTATTTAACAGCGCTCAATAGTCCATTTGTATCCATCCAGCCACTGCACCAGTCGAACCAGCGTTCCTTGCTTTTGGTATTATTTAAGCCAAACCCATGCCCTCCGGCCGGGTAAATATGCATTTCTGCCAATACATTAGCTTTACGTAATGCCTCATAAAACATTAAGCTATTTTGTACAGGTACCGTTTTATCATCTTCGGCATGTACTAAAAAAGTTGGTGGTGTATTAGATGTAACCTGTTTTTCATTGCTATACAGGTCAATTTGTGCTGTCGAAGCATCTTTACCCACCAAATTATCCCTTGATCCTTTATGCGCCAATTCGCCAAAAGTAATTACAGGGTACATGAGTATCATAAAATCCGGGCGTATGCTAACATTCGCTTTATTATCTACAACAACCTTGTCATAATGAGTTCCGGCTGTTGAAGCCAAATGGCCTCCGGCAGAAAAGCCCATGATGCCAATTCTGGATGGATTGATTCCCCATTCTGCAGCCCGGGTTCGCACCATTAAAATAGCTTGCTGTGCATCCTGTAACGGGCCTATGGTTTTATCTACCATAATAGCATCGCTTGGCAGGCGGTATTTTAAAACAAAAGCGGTAACACCAATTTTATTAAACTCTTTTGCTACGTCGAAGCCTTCATGTTTAATTGCCAGATTTCTGTACCCACCGCCCGGACAAATAATAACCGCTGTACCATTAGCCTTGCCTTTTTCAGGAAAAAAGGGATAAATCATGGGCACACTCACCATGTTTACCATATTAACTTTGTTCATATCCGGTTCTACATAAGTAGCAGGAGCAGGCTTTGAATTTGGTACCCCATTAGGATATAAAACGATAGGTGCAACATCCTGCGCAAAAGCGATTACTGACGATGCCACCATAATGGCAACCAGGTATAGGCTGATCTTTTTCATAAAGTAGAATTGGTTTCTACAAATCTATATTTTAATAGAAATAAACACAATTAAAATCAACATTAATTGCTGTTTAACAGCCCATTAGTATCCATCCAGCCCTTACACCAGTCAAACCAATGCTCCTTGCTTTTAGTATTATTTAAGCCAAATCCATGGCCTCCTGCCGGATAAATATGCATTTCAGCCGGTATATTAGCCTTAAGTAAAGCTTCATAAAACATTAAGCTATTTTGTACAGGTACTGTAGTATCATCTTCTGCCTGTACTATAAAAGTTGGTGGTGTGGTAGCGGTAACTTGTTTTTCATTGCTGTATAAATCAATTAATGCTGCCGGCGCATCTTTACCTACCAGGCTTTCTTTTGATCCCTGATGTGCCATTTGACCAAAGGTAATTACAGGATACATTAGTATCATAAAATCAGGGCGTAAACTGATGTTTGCTTTATTCTCCACAACAGCCTTGTCAAAATGTGTTCCGGCTGTTGAGGCTAAATGACCACCAGCAGAAAAACCTATAATTCCGACTTTTGAAGGGTTAATGCCCCATTCTGCAGCATGGGTGCGGATCATTAAAATAGCGGCCTGTGCATCCTGCAACGGGCCGATGGATTTATCTTTCATGATCGCATCGCTGGGCAAACGGTATTTTAAAACAAAAGCAGTAACACCAATTTTGTTAAACTCCTTAGCCACACTATAACCCTCTTTATTAATAGCCAGCCTGGCATAGCCTCCGCCAGGGCAAATAATAACTGCTGTACCGTTAGTTTTTCCTTTTTCCGGAAAAAATGGCGTAAGCGTAGGGTCCGTAACCATGCTAACCCTTTCGTCTACTGTTTTTTCGGCATAATCAGCAGGAGCCTTTTTAGCATTAGGAACGCCTTCGGGATATAAAATTATTGGTTTAGCATCCTGGGCATAAGTAACTAAAGATGGTATTATCATAACTGCCATTAGCCATAAGTTAAGTGTTTTCATCATTTTAGGATTTATAATTCTGCCTTAAAAGTGCGCAATATTTAACCCTAAAAACACTGATTAGCTTTTAGGGCCGCCAAATTCCATTAAATATGCTTTTAAAAAGTCGTTCAGGTCACCATCAAGCACAGCCTGTGCATTTGATGTTTCATGATCGGTACGCAGATCTTTAACCAGCTTGTATGGATGCAGCACATAATTTCTGATCTGCGACCCCCATTCTATCTTTTTCTTATTACCTTCAATAGCATTAGTGGTTTCGAGCCGTTTACGCATTTCAGCTTCGTATAACTGAGATTTTAATAAACGTATGGCATTTTCTTTATTTTGCAATTGGGAACGTGATTCCTGGTTTTTAATGATAATGCCCGATGGTTTATGATATAAACGAACGGCTGTTTCTACCTTGTTCACATTTTGACCACCCGCGCCGCCCGAACGGAAAGTTTCAAATTCAATATCGGCATCCTTTATATCAATCTCAATAGTATCATCAACCAACGGGTAAACATATACCGAAGCAAATGAAGTATGGCGTTTAGCATTTGAATCAAAAGGTGATATTCTTACCAACCGGTGTACTCCATTTTCGCCTTTTAGGTAACCATAGGCAAAATCGCCTTCCAGTTGCAGCGTAACCGTTTTTACACCGGCTACATCACCCTCCTGAAAATCCTGCTCCGATACTTTATAGCCATTTTTTTCGCCCCACATGATATACATCCGCATCAGCATACCTGCCCAGTCGCAACTTTCGGTACCGCCGGCACCGGCAGTAATTTGCAATACTGCATGAAACTGGTCTTCTTCCGCCGAGAGCATGTTTTTAAATTCAAGCTCCTCAATAGCTTTTACAGCGGCGTTATATTGCTCCTGCATTTCTGCATCCGTAGCATCGCCGCTTTGAAAAAATTCAAATAAAACCCCTGTATCTTCCATAACCGATACTACTTTTTGATAAGCGTCGGTCCATATCTTTTTTGTTTTTATGGAGGCTAAAACTTTTTCGGCTTCTTTTGGATGATCCCAAAAATTAGGCCCAACAGTTATTTCCTGTTCTTTTTGCAGTGCATCGAGTTTCTTGTCGATGTCAAAGATGCCTCCTCAGGGAAGTTGTTCTATCCCTTAAATCCTGAATCTGTTCTTTAGTCATAGCGCAAATATAAAAAAAGGCTTATCAGTTGTAACTGATAAGCCTTTTTTTATTGGTGGTAATATGGTTAATTAAGTTAAGTAACAAATTACTCAAAACTCAATCAACCTTAATTATTATGATGCTAACGTCATATGGTTAAGCAGCGTATTCATGCTAACGTTGTTTCCGTTTAATTTTGATAAGAGTGTGCTTAAAGCAAAATCTGTATCGTGCTGGCTTTTTGATTGGTGAATCAATTCCTGCATAACCGGCGGAATAAGCGCTTTTGCAGTTGCCAGCGCGGCTTTAGGCTCAACATTATAAAAATTATTCAGCTTATTAGCAAATTTGTTAACCGCGCTCGAAATTAAAGGGTTATTATAAATACCTGAAAATTGAAAATACTTTACCAAATCTTTTAACAGTCCATTTTCAACCTGGCTTTTCAAAACTTCAATAATAGAACTTGAAGCATCATTAATTACCGCGTCATGGAATTTGGCAGGAATTACAGGATTGTCAATAATCGCCCTCCCGGCGTTATTTTTAACTAAGATAAAGAGTTTTTCGAACATAATTCAATCTGTTTTAAATCAAATTAACAATATGATGATAAATAAACCATTTATTTATCAATAGTGCAAATATATTAAATACAATTTTAAATTTCATAAATAAATTATTATTTTCTTTAGAAATATGATAATTTATTTATTGTAAAACAAACGCTATGTATGATGTGTTAAAGTAACACTATCCAGCGGAATTTAAATTTAGCTACAGGCTAAATATTAAATCTTATTTTTGTTGAAAACTATACAACTATGTTGCCAAATATTAATTTCACTACTACTCAATCGTACAAATACTTGACCGATCATTATATTGATATGGTTGACGCAAGTGTTAAAGAGCTATTTAAGGCTGATAATCAAAGGTTTAATAAGTTTTCTGCGCAATTTGAAGAGATATTGCTTGATTACTCCAAAAATTGCATTAATGATCAGACTATAGCTTTATTGCTACAGTTGGCAAAAGAATGTATGGTAAATGATGCAATTAAGGCCATGTTTTCGGGCGAAGTAATTAACGTAACCGAGGGACGCCCGGTTTTACACGTTGCCTTACGCAATCGAAGCAATACCCCAATTTATGTTGAAGGAAAAGATGTGATGCCCGATGTAAACGCGGTATTGCAGCACATGAAAGAATTTAGCGAAGCTATTATATCCGGGAGCTGGAAAGGTTATACCGGCAAACCTATTACCGATGTGGTAAATATTGGTATTGGCGGTTCGGATTTAGGGCCGGTAATGGTAACAGAGGCTTTAAAAGCCTACAAAAATCATTTAAATCTTCACTTTGTATCTAATGTTGACGGTACACATATTGTAGAAACTTTAAAAGGATTAAATCCGGAAACGACTTTGTTCCTGATAGCGTCAAAAACCTTCACTACCCAGGAAACCATGGCTAACGCACACAGCGCACGCGATTGGTTTATTGCTGGCGGGGGAAGTGATGAAGATGTGGCCAAACATTTTGCCGCTTTATCCACCAATGCTGAAGGTGTTGCAAAATTTGGTATTGATACCAAAAACATGTTTGAGTTTTGGGATTGGGTGGGTGGCCGTTATTCGTTATGGAGCGCTATCGGCTTATCAATTGTTTTAGGCATAGGTTATGAGAATTTTACTGACCTGCTTGCCGGTGCCCATGCCATGGATAATCACTTTAAAACAGCCGAACATAACCAAAACCTGCCCGTTATATTAGCGTTGATAGGTGTTTGGTATAATAATTTTTTCGAGACGGAAACGAATGCTATTTTACCGTATGACCAATATCTGCACCGTTTTTCGGCGTACTTTCAGCAGGGCGATATGGAAAGTAATGGCAAGCATGTTGACCGTAATGGCCAACCGGTTAATTACTCGACCGGACCAATTATTTGGGGTGAACCAGGGACCAACGGACAGCATGCTTTTTATCAGCTGATACATCAGGGCACTAAAATAATTCCTTGTGATTTTATAGCTCCGGCACAATCACATAATCCATTGAACGAGCATCATACTATGCTGCTGTCGAACTTTTTTGCACAAACAGAAGCTTTAATGAATGGCAAAACCCGGGAAGAAGTAGAAGCCGAGTTAAAAGCATCAGGTAAATCAGCAGAAGAAATTGAAAAGCTTGCGCCGTTTAAAGAGTTTGATGGTAATCGCCCAACTAATTCTATACTGGTTAAAAAGATAACACCATATACTTTAGGGTCATTAATAGCTATGTATGAGCATAAAATATTTGTTCAGGGCATTATCTGGAACATTTATAGCTTTGATCAATGGGGAGTTGAACTGGGTAAACAACTGGCTGGTAAAATATTACCCGAACTTAGGACCACTGATGAGGTTACCTCGCATGATTCATCAACCAATGGGTTGATCAACCAGTACAAGGCCTGGAGATAATGTTAATAAATGTCATTCTGATCGATAGCGAAGAATCTTCTATAATCGACATATACGCATTGATTTTCAGCGCATAAAGATTCTTCGCTATCGCTCAGAATGACAATCGGCTTCGATCTCCTTTGTCACCCTGAGCGATAGCGGAGGGTCTTCTTCGTCATCCTACTAACGCATACTTTTCTACCGAGAAGATTCTTCTCTGCCTTTGGTGGATCAGAATGACAATTTTTTCAAAATGACAATTCTTATTTTTTCACAAACTTAACCTGGTATAAATGCGGCCATTTTTTGCCAGTTACAAAAAGTCTTTGGCCCTGAGCATCCCACGCTATACCGTTTAGCACATTATTACCGCTATCAAAATCAGCGGGACGCTGTGACACAGGCCAGATATTACTCATATCAATCTTTTGCAGCACAGCGCCCGTTTTGGGGTCTATTGCCAATATATAATCTTTTGTATACACATTAGCGTATAGTTTGCCATTAATATACTCTAACTCATTAATACTATCAATAGCACCCTTGTCATCATATACATCTATAAATCCAATTTGACGGTAGGTATCTTTATCTAAAAACCATATCCGGTTGGTTTTATCATCCATATACAACTTTTTACCGTCAAAGCACATTCCCCAACCTTCAACACCCACATTATTATTAAAGGTGTTTAATAATTTAAAGGTGTCTTTATCATAAACATACCCTATTTTTTGCGTCCAGGTTAACTGTATAATTTTATTTCCTACTATTGAAATTCCTTCGGCAAATACTTTGGGATCAACCATTATTTTTTTAACAGGTTTTCCGGTAGCTAAATCTACTTTACGTAAACTCGACTGGCCATCTTTTTCCAAACCCGCTGGCGGGTCAAGATAGCCTCCGCCGCTTTCATACATGTAACCATCCTGATAAACTAAACCTTCTGTATAACAGCTGGTATCATGCGGAAATACTTTTTCTACTTTATAGGTCAATTCTTCAGGTGCTTTGGCGGCTAACAGAACAATATTGGTAGATACATCCTGGCTTTTGCCATTCTGATACATTTTTGCAGTAATCAAGCGCGAACCTAACGGCATAGTATCCGTTTTAAAAGTGATAGCTGAAGAATCTTTTTTCGCACCTATTTTAAGCGAATCAATTACATAAACAACAGAATCGGGCTTAACATCAGCAGGTAAATTAATCTTTACGGTTACCGGGTCGCCGGCTTTATAGGTAGTGCCAGATTCGGGACTCATCGTAATATCAACCGCTGTTTGTTTATTGTTTTTACAGCTTACAGCCAATAAAATTACTGCGGCTAACAGCAGTGTTAGTTTATGCTTCATAAAGTGTTTAAGTTACCGAAGGCCAAAACGCATCTTCAATATGTTTTAGTGTATAATTTGTTTGCTTATCAAATAAAATGGCGATAATATCAAACCGTACTTCACCCTGGTGGTCCATCAGGTAAATATATTCATCCGCGGCTTCAACCAACAGTTTTTGTTTGCGGGCGTCTACAAAATCTTCGGGCTCGCCAAAGCCATTGCCGGTACGTGTTTTAACTTCGGCAAATATAATCACCCGGTCCTTATAGGCAATAAGATCTATCTCGGCTTTACCATGCGTCCAGTTCTCATCTAATATTTCGTAACCGGCATTCTCCAAATGCGTTTTTGCTAAACTTTCGCCTTTTCGGCCCAGGTCAAGGTGCTGTGCCATTATTTTAATATTACAGAACCTAAATAGTCGGATATGGTTTTTTCTACCTTTTTCATGCGCATATACTGGTTAAGCAGTATCTCCTGATCGGCTTCATTTTCTGTTTTTTGCAGTTCTGTACGCAATGTTTCCAACAACTTGCCCACCTTTTGCTTTTTCAGGTGAAATATGGCGCCTAAAATAGTGGCTTTCATGTTAGCCTGCTCATCCGGCACTAATATTTTATGCATCTCATACCAGTTCTCGCTTAACGTATATTTTGTAGCCAATAAGGTTACTACCAAATCAACAATTTCCTTATCCGGGTAATGAATAAAATGCTGTTCTTCCGGCAGTACGCCGTTCTCCACTTCCCGGCCATAAATTTCTATAAAAGCTTTACATACCGGTTGCTCAAATTCTACATCACTAAGTTCCGCTATCATAAAAGGACCGATATAGGTGTTGGCAATGCCATCCCAATCAATCATTTTATTGCCATATAGTAACAGCAGGCGCACAATCTCTTTTTCCTGTGAGTCACTTTCTTTTGCCTGTTTTTCAACAGGCTCCTCCAATTGTGCCTGCTCGGCGTCAACCGCGGCTCTTGAAACTTGTTGCTGAGCGTCTTTTTTGACTTTCCCCAGCCGCATTTTATTTAATTCTGAAAGGAGTACACGCTCATCTATCTGTAATAAATGGCTGCACTCTTTTACAAAGACGGAGGCTTTGATAGAGTCAGGTATCTTAGCAATACTTTCTACAATTTCCCGTATTACTTCTGATTTTTTTATTGGGTCATTGCCTGCTTCCTTAAGTAAGATATTGGTTTTATACAGGATAAAATCCTTTTTATTGTCTTCAATATGCTTTTTAAAAGCGTTGGTACCAACATTGCGTACATAGGAATCCGGGTCATGCCCATCAGGAAAAAGTACTACTTTTACGTTTAGCCCTTCTTCCAGTATCATATCCAGTCCGCGCAGCGATGCCTTTATGCCCGCAGCATCACCATCATATAATATAGTGATGTTTTTAGTAAAGCGGCCTATCAGCCTGATCTGCTCAACGGTTAATGAAGTTCCTGATGAGGCTACCACGTTCTCTATACCTGCCTGATGTACAGACAGCACATCGGCATAACCTTCTACTAAATAGCAATTATCTTCATCGCGAATGGCTTTTTTAGCAAAGAACAACCCATACAATACATTGGATTTATGGTAGATCTCTGACTCGGGCGAGTTTACATATTTGGGTACGTTCTTATCACTCTTCAGGGTTCGTCCGCCAAAAGCAATAATGCGTCCTGTGAAGCTATGTATCGGGAACATAACCCGGCCCCGGTAGCGGTCATATAAACTGCCGTTATCGCGCTTTACGGATAAGCCGCTCTCTTGTAAAAATTCCTGCTGGTAACCCTCCTTTAAGGCGCTGCCTGTAAAGGCCTCCCATTGGTCGGGCGAGTAGCCTAACTCAAACTTTTTAATCGTATCGTTGCTAAAGCCACGCTCTTTAAAATAGCTTAAGCCTATATTTTTGCCTTCATCGGTTTCCAGTAAACTTTCATGAAAAAATTTAGCCGCATAAGCTGTAACGATCATCAGGCTTTCCCGGTGATTTTCCTCTTCGCGATTTTCGGGAGCTTCAACGGTTTCTTCAACCTCAATGCCATATTTTTTGGCCAACCATTTTAAAGCTTCGGGATAAGTAAACTTCTCCAGCTCCATTAAAAAGGTAACTGCGCTGCCGCCTTTGCCCGATGAAAAATCTTTAAAAATGCCTTTGGCCGGCGAAACCGTAAATGACGGCGTTCGCTCATTAGCAAAAGGAGAGAGGCCAACATAATTAGCGCCGCGCTTTTTTAACTGCACAAACTCCCCAATAACCTCCACAATATCAGTGGCTTCCATAATCCGGTCAACGGTAGATTTGTTTATCATGCAATAAGCGTACTGGTTATTTATTTAATAGAAGTAATAATACGTTCTGTAAATTTTTGCTTTATTCCTGTTCCGGAATTCGGACAAATATAACGATGTTGTCCTGTTTCCGGTTAAAGTTATTAAAGCCGGCTACCGGTATTCTAATAATCGTTCATTTATTTACTGTTACCATTTTTATCACAATTATTCTTTGTTAATAAATATTTAACACAAAATATTTCCAGTTATTGCAAATTCTGTTTACGTTTGAATTTTTTGTTGATGTAGCTTCTATTAATTTTTTATCAGAAAATTAATGTTACGAGTCGACAGTTTAAAGCCTTGCCAAATAATTTATGCCATTGCCCGGCACGAATACCTGTCGTATGTAATTGAGCCGCATATTGTACAACTTAATCCTAACGGCGAATTTTCATTAACTCACCAGCGTTTATTTTCCAACACGGCAACCGAGTTTATTCATTGTATTGATGAAACCGACTTAAAGTTAATTAAAATACTGGAAGAAATAGAGCAGGGTAACGTGATTAAAAGGTTTTACAAAAAGCCTATCCGCCCGTCTGAATTTTTTACTAAAATTTTTAACGAGCAGCTTTTTGATACTATTCGCCCAAAAATAGAAAAGCGTATGGCGGATGCTTTAAACCTGCTTAGCCATAAACAGGTTTATCTGATGAGTAAGGAAGGCTACCCGGCAGAGCGTAAACTGCAGATAGCCGATGAACCTGCTTCCGTATTATTTCATTTTAGGCGCAACGAAGAGGAGATACGCTATTTTCCAACTATCAAATACAAAGGGATGCGTATTGAATTCATGTTCAAAAACGCCGAGATCATTTGTAATCATCCTGCCTGGATGCTGATGGATGATACCCTTTATCATTTTGATAAAGAAATAGAAGGCAAAAAACTGTTCCCTTTTTTAAATAAACGTTATATCGCTATTCCCCGGTCATCAGAGCAATCCTACTTTGAAAAATTTGTTGCTCCGCTGATAGAAAAACACAATGTATATGCCGAAGGCTTTACCATTGATACTGAAAAACATGAAGCCCAGCCTATACTTAAACCGATATATGTAGAGGGCGGCATTTCGCAATTGCAGCTTTATTTTAAATACGCGGGTTATATTTTCCCTTATGGGGA
This sequence comes from Mucilaginibacter sp., assembly GCA_028287805.1. GTDB lineage: Bacteria > Bacteroidota > Bacteroidia > Sphingobacteriales > Sphingobacteriaceae > Mucilaginibacter. The sequence goes on along the minus strand of JAQBOY010000134.1, from coordinate 3,738 downwards.
TGGAAGGCATGTTTCGGTGCGTATGGAGCGGGATGGCGATAGTTATATTTTTCACCGTATTAAGCGTTCGGTAACCTGGGAAAAAAACAAGCTGCAGTTATTAGAATCCATGGGACTAAAAATAACATCTTCGTTATTTCAAAACCTGGAAGTAGTTAATAATGATGAAGATGCCGATCATGCCTTCTCGGTTTTTGAATGGTTAAACCAGCATCATGATAAATTAATAGCCGAGGGCTTTGAAATTGAACAGCCCGAAGGGCAAAAACGTTATGTATTTGGCGCCAGTAAAATTGACCTGGAGGTTAAAGAAGATAATGACTGGTTTGATATTCATGCTATTGTTTATTTCGGGCCATACCGTATACCATTTATTCAGCTAAAAAACCACATTCTTAACCATAAAAAGGAATTTACGCTGCCATCAGGAGAGATAGCGGTAATACCCGAAAAATGGTTCTCGCAATATGGCAACCTACTGCATTTTAGCGAAGGCGGAGATAAGCTGAAGCTGCGCAGGCATCACATTGGCCTGGTAAATGACCTGGCCGAAGGTGAACTGGCAAGTGTAACAATGACCCGGAAGCTTCAAAAACTAACCGATTTTGATTATCTGGAAGATGTTGCCATGCCCATAAATTTTAAGGGGGATTTAAGGCATTACCAACAGGCAGGTTATAATTGGTTTCACTTTTTAAAAAGCTTTCATTTTGGCGGTTGCCTGGCTGATGATATGGGTTTGGGTAAAACCATACAAACACTGGCGCTGCTGCAAAAACATAAAGAAGATACAGAGGCCGCGGGCAGTAAAAGCACTTCGCTGGTTATTATGCCTACCTCTTTAATTTACAACTGGCTCAACGAGGCTACAAAATTTACACCCAAGTTAAAGCTAATGGTGCATACCGGTACATTCCGTTATAAATCGGCAGAAGTTTTTGCCAATTATGATGTAATTATCACTACCTATGGTATTAGCCGGATAGATATTGAGTTGCTAAAAAAATATGTTTTTGATTATGTTATTTTAGACGAAAGCCAGAATATCAAAAACCCGTCATCAAAATCCTATCATTCGGTTAAGCAACTTAAATCGCGCTTTAAATTAATTTTAAGCGGTACCCCTGTTGAAAATTCAGTGAATGACCTATGGACTCAAATGTCATTCATTAACCCCGGCTTATTGGGTAATCAGCAGTATTTTCAAAATGAGTTTGTAACGCCGATTGAAAAAAAGAAGGACGAGGATAAGGCGCGAAAGCTACAGGCGTTAATAAAACCTTTTGTTTTACGGCGTACCAAGGAGCAGGTAGCTACTGAGCTTCCGCCAAAAACCGAGAACTTATTTTACTGTAAAATGAGCGAGGAGCAGGCAGCCGTATATGAAAAGGTAAAATCTGAATATCGTAATGAACTGCTAAAAAGCCTGGAGGATGGCACTTTCGCTAAAACACAAATACAGGTTTTACAGGGATTGACTAAGCTTAGGCAAATAGCCAACCACCCTTATATGATCGATCAGGAGTATGAAGGCGACTCCGGAAAATTTGAGGACGTAACGCATACCCTGAATACGGTGCTTAATGGCGGGCACAAAGTGCTGGTGTTTTCACAATTTGTAAAGCAATTGAGCATTTATCGCGAGTATCTTGAAGCGCAGCATATTCCGTATGTTTATTTAGATGGCAGCACCCAAAACCGTGGTGATGTGGTAAAACAATTTCAGGAAGACGAAAAAACAAGGGTGTTCCTCATTTCCATAAAAGCGGGTGGTGTTGGCCTTAATTTAACCGAAGCTGATTATGTTTTTATCCTGGACCCCTGGTGGAACCCGGCTATTGAACAACAAGCTATTGACCGTACACACCGTATAGGGCAAACCAAAAATGTATTTATCTATAAGTTCATCACCAAAGATTCTGTCGAAGAAAAAATACTGGCCCTGCAGCAACGCAAATTAAGTGTGGCACGTGCCTTAATAACTACAGAAGAAAGCTTTATTAAGTCGCTTTCTGCCGATGATATAAAAGAAATTTTAGGATAAGCTTACCAGCCCTTTCAAAAGAAGGGGGGTATTTAACTCTTCTCATAAACGTAGATTAATGGAATTTCAAACACCCCATTCAATTTATTGTTAATTATACTAAATCAGTGGCTAACTATTAATTATGGCTAAGCATATTTTATTAACGGGAGGCGCTGGCTTATTAGGCAATGATCTTACCCGGCTTTTATTATATAAAGGGTACAAGGTAAGCCATTTAAGCCGTAGCCCCGGAAAAGATGCTAGGGTAAAAACTTATTTATGGGATATTAATAAGGGCCTGATTGATGAAAAAAGTATTGATGGCGTAGATATCATAATTCACCTGGCAGGTGCCGGTATTGCCGATAAACGCTGGACTAAAAAACGTAAAAAAGAATTAATAGATAGCCGTACCAGATCAATAGAGCTGATTTACCAACTAATCAAAAATAAACCCAATCAGGTTAAAACAGTTATCTCGGCGTCAGCTACAGGTTATTATAGCGATCGGGGCGATGAGCTATTGACAGAAACCAGTTCTCCGTCCAATGATTTTTTGTCTGATTGCTGTATACAATGGGAAGAGGCAGTTGATAAAGGCGAAGTTTTGGGCCTGCGGATTTTAAAATTCCGTACTGGTGTAGCGCTAACTGCTAAAGGTGGCGCCCTGCCGCAGTTAGCAAGGCCTGTAAAATTAGGAATAGGTTCGCCGCTGGGGAGTGGTAAACAATGGATGCCCTGGATACACCACCACGATGTGGTTAATATGTACCTGTATGGAATTGAAAATGAACACTTAAAAGGTGTTTATAATATGGTGGCTCCAAACCCTGTAACTAATAGGCAACTAACAAGGGCCGTTGCCAATCAGTTATTCAAACCATTATGGTTACCCAATATTCCTGCTTTTGTATTAAAACTGCTTTTTGGTGAAATGAGCATAGTAGTTTTAGGCAGTACTAAAGTATCAGCACAAAAAATTGAGGAGGCTGGTTTTAAGTTTAAGTTTTCAGAGATTAGCGAGGCATTGAAAGATATATACAAATAAAAAATTCTGTCATCCCGAATTTATTTCGGCATCGCACAAGAGTTGTACCTATCACTGATGCTGCTCCTTATTTTCGTATTTTTAATCCCGATTCTCAGCTTAAAAAATTTGATCCGGAATTTAAGTATATAAAAAAAAGGGTTCCGGAATATGCCTGCTTCAGCAAATATCCAAAACCCATTATTGATCATGCTTTTGCACGTGATCGTTGCTTAAAAGCTTTTAAAGCAGCATTAGCTATATAATCAGGGAGCAACGCTAACTACTCTTATGTCAAAATGCAGTACGCTATTTGCCGGAATGGATGATTGAGCAACCTTGCCATAAGCTAATGTTGATGGTATTAAAAATGACACATAAGCGCCCGTGGTTACGTAATTTTTTAAACCCTCTTGCAAACCGGGGATTAAATCAGGTATATCCATATTTGTACCTGAACCATCGGCGGTATTGTACTGGTCAAAAATAGCAGCATTTAACAAATAGCCTGTATAAGTCATAGTTACTGTAGTATTATTTGTTATAGGATCAGTACCCGTACCCGGTGTATTCAGTTTATAATATAACCCTGATGGTGTCCTTTTAAATCCGGTATAACTATTGGCAGCCATGAAATTCGTGATTACCAGGTCATCATAAGCAGCTTCGTTATTTATAGAATGTA
>JAQBOY010000088.1 GCA_028287805.1 Mucilaginibacter sp. | reverse complement strand
TTTAAACATATCGACCATCTGCACCCTGATGCGGCTATCGCCATCGCGGCAGCAAAAGATGGTAAAAAAATTACCGAAGAGCTTTTTGAAGGAACAATAGGCTGGGTTGAGTGGCAGCGCCCCGGTTTTGACCTTGGGCTGAAGTTGAAAGAGTGCCTGGATAATAATCCGGGTATACGGGGTATTATGTTAGGTTCTCATGGCTTGTTTACCTGGGGAGACACCGCTTATAAAAGCTATATCAATACGCTGGAGGTGATTGAAAAATGTGCTGATTACCTGGAACAAAACTATGGTAGAAAGGGGCCTGTATTCGGAGGTGAAAAAATCCAAAGTCTCCCCGAAACTGATCGTAAAAAACAAGCGGTGGCTTTAGCGCCGGTGCTGCGTGGTTTTTGTTCATCAAATACCAAAATGATCGGTCATTTTACTGATGATGCCAGGGTTTTAGAATTTATTAACTCCAATGATCTGGCAAGGCTTGCCCCAATGGGAACCAGTTGCCCCGACCATTTTTTACGAACCAAAATCAGTCCGTTAGTATTAGCACTGGCAACCGGCGAAGACTTATCAGATATTACAGCCTTAAAAGAAAAACTGGCTCCTGCATTTGAGGGTTACCGTAAAATGTATGAGGATTATTATAATACCTGTAAACATTCCAATAGCCCTGCCATGCGCGATGCCAATCCGGTAGTTATTCTTTACCCGGGCGTTGGTATGTTCACCTTTGCAAAAGACAAGCAAACCGCTCGTGTAGCTGCTGAGTTTTACATTAATGCCATTAATGTAATGAAGGGAGCCGAAGCCATTTCTGAATATACATCATTACCGCGGCAGGAAGCTTTTGATATTGAATATTGGTTGTTAGAGGAAGCTAAGCTACAGCGGATGCCAAAACCGAAGGCTTTATCCGGCAGAATAGCCTTAATAACAGGTAGTGCCGGCGGTATTGGTAAAGCCATAGCTAAAAAGTTTGTAGAAGAAGGTGCAGTAGTGGTTTTAAACGATATGAATGTTGACAGGCTGGCTGGCGCAGGTGAAGAGTTTAAAAAACAATATGGTAAGGATGCCTACACTACAGCAATGTTAGATGTTACCAGTGCCGAGCAGATACAGGAGGCTATGGCAACAGCTATTTTAGCTTTTGGAGGTGTGGACTTAGTAGTAAACAATGCGGGCTTATCCATATCAAAAACAATTGCTGATCATACGGAAAAAGACTGGGACCTGTTGTATGATGTGTTGGTGAAGGGACAGTTCCTGGTAACACAAGCTGCAGCAACCATTATGAAAAAGCAGGACATTGGTGGCGATATTATTAATATTGTGAGTAAGAACGCATTGGTAAGCGGGCCTAATAATGCAGGTTACGGAAGCGCCAAGGCGGCTCAGTTGCATTTAAGCAGGTTAAACGCTGCTGAATTGGGCCCGGATAAGATCAGGGTTAATGTGGTGAATCCGGATGCCGTTATCAGCGACAGTAATATATGGGCTGGTGGCTGGGCAGAAGGCCGCGCCAAAGCATATGGTATTACTGTTGCAGAATTACCTGCTTATTATGCCAAACGCACCTTATTAAACGAAATTATTTTACCTGAAGATATCGCTAATGCCTGCTTCGCCATAACCGGTGGGTTGCTGAATAAATCAACAGGAAATGTAATTAATGTTGACGGTGGTGTTGCAGCAGGTTTTGTAAGATAATTATTAAACGGGCACATGGATCGGGTAGCTTTTAAAATGACATTATTATCGGGGTGTAAGGACGAATACCAACAACGCCATAATGAAATATGGCCCGAATTATCGGCTTTGCTTAAGCTAACAGGCATTAGTGAGTATTCCATTTTTTTAGATGAAGAAAGCAATAGCCTGTTTGGATTTTTAAAAGCCCGGGACCCTAAATTATTAGACAGTTTGCCAACAAAAGCCATCATGCAAATATGGTGGAGTTACATGAGTGATATTATGCTGTGCAACCCGGATAACTCACCGGTAAGTATTACGCTTAATGAGGTGTTTTATTTACCATAACTAATTTATAAATATTATGCAATTAGAGAAGTATACAATTGACGAGATTAATCATCAGCTCATAAATAAACACCGGAGTCAGTTTGAACATATTGCGGCTGATATTAACAATCAGGAAGAAGTGCTCAATAAATTAGCCGCTTTTAACATCGCTATCCCAAGCTGGGCATTGGGTACCGGCGGCACACGGTTTGGCCGTTTTTCAGGCGGTGGCGAACCGCGCAGCCTTGAAGAAAAGATTGAAGATGTAGGCGTAATTCATGCGTTAAACCAATCAAGTAATTCTATTTCCCTGCATATTCCCTGGGATATTCCTGAAAATGCAGCTTCTATTAAAGCACTCGCATCGCAATTGGGTTTACATTTTGACGCGGTTAATTCTAATACATTCCAGGATCAGCCCAATCAACAGCTAAGCTATAAATTTGGCTCCCTGCATCATGTAGATAAAGCTGTGCGTAAGCAGGCAATTGAGCATAATATTGAAGTAATAAAATATGGTGTTCAGCTTAATTCCAAAGCGCTGTCCGTTTGGCTATCAGATGGTTCAAATTTCCCGGGGCAGTTAAATTTCCGTAAAGCCTTTCAAAATACGCTGGAGAGCCTGCAGGAAATATATGAAGCGCTACCTGATGACTGGAAAGTATGGATAGAATATAAACCTTACGAACCTAATTTTTACTCAACTACTATTGGCGATTGGGGGCAGTCCTATTTATTAGCCAGTAAGTTAGGTGTAAAAGCAAGCACCTTAGTTGATTTGGGGCATCATTTACAGGGAGCCAATATTGAGCAGATTGTATCATTGTTATTAATGGAAGGCAAACTGGCAGGCTTCCATTTTAACGATTCAAAATATGGGGACGATGACCTTACCGTAGGCAGCATTAATCCTTATCAGCTGTTTTTGATATTTAACGAACTGGTAGAAGGTATGGATGCCCGGGGCATGGATCATGCAACATCAATTGGCTGGATGATTGATGCATCTCATAATGTTAAAGACCCAATAGAAGATCTGCTGCAATCTGTACAGGCTATCAAAATAGCTTACGCCCAGGCATTGTTGGTTGATAAAACAGCGCTTGAAGCTGCGCAAGCTAATAATGATGTAACTTTAGCACAAGAGATTTTGCAACAAGCCTATAGGACGGATGTGCGTTCGCTCGTAGCGGAGGCAAGCCTGCGTAATGGTGGTGCTTTAGACCCTATAGGAACTTACAGAAAGCTGGATGTTAGATCCAATTTGATAAAAGAACGTGGCTTAAAAACAGTAGCAACTGGACTGTAGAGACGCGATACTTTGCGTCTCTTAATTACAGTAGCAATTAAAGAATAATTACCTAGGATAAGCTGATGAGCGCCATACCTGTTATAGCCATATTTGACGTAGGAAAAACCAATAAGAAACTTTTCCTGTTCGATGAAAATTACCATATAGTATATGAACGGTCGGCAAGGTTTATAGAAACAGTTGATGAAGATGGCGACCCTTGCGAAAACCTGGAAAGTTTGCGCCTGTCGGTATTTGATTCGTTAAGCGAAATTTTCAGGTTAAAAGAATTTCAGGTTAAGGCGGTCAATTTTTCTGCCTACGGTGCAAGCTTTGTATATGTCGGCGAAGATGGTAAACCCTTAACACCATTGTATAACTATTTGAAAGCCTATCCTAAAACATTAAGTGATTATTTATATGAAAACCATGGCGGCAAGGAACAATTTAGTATACAAACCGCGTCTCCGTTATTAGGTAGCTTAAATTCGGGACTACAATTATTCAGACTTAAAAAGGAGCAGCCTGAAATATTTGATCAGCTTAAATATGCGTTACACCTGCCGCAGTATTTGAGTTTTTTGATTAGTGGCGAAGCTGTTTCTGACCTTACCAGCATTGGTTGTCATACAGCCCTTTGGGATTTTACAAAAAATGATTACCATGACTGGGTTAAACAGGAAGGTATTGCTAAAAAGCTGGCACCAATAGTACCGGCTACTAAAGCTTTAGCAGCTAATTTTCCAGGCGCCGGTTTAAAAGTAGGGATTGGTTTGCATGATAGTTCAGCAGCCCTTATTCCATACCTGGTTAATTTTAGCAAACCTTTTATCTTAATTTCCACTGGTACCTGGTGTATAAGTTTAAACCCATTCAATCAATTACCTCTTACTGCTGATCAGTTAAAAAAAGATTGTTTGTGTTATTTACAATATCAGGGTAACCCGGTAAAAGCTTCACGTATATTTTCAGGCTTTGAACATGAACAACAGATAAAGCGGATAGGGGAACACTTTGATATAGATATCATTAGATTTAGAAATATGAATTTTGATCCGGAGGTTATTGCTTTACTAAAAAAAGGACATAAACAGGGATCAAATGATGAAACCTTTAATTCAGAATCTGTATTTCCATCTCGTAATTTGTCTAATTTTAAAAATGATACAGAGGCCTATCATCAATTAATGCTGGACATTATTCAGCTACAGGTAGCATCTACAAAATTGGTTCTTAAGGGTACAGCAGTAAAAAGGATTTTTGTTGATGGTGGATTTAGTAAAAATAGCATTTATATGAATTTACTGGCATTGGCTTTCCCCGATATAGAAGTATTTGCCGCTTCAATGGCGCAAGCAACTGCCATGGGTGCGGCTTTATGCCTTCATAA
>JAQBOY010000082.1 GCA_028287805.1 Mucilaginibacter sp. | reverse complement strand
CAAAAGGCTGCGGCCCGGTAAGCGGTCTTTATTTTGTTGAACAGGAATTAAATGCACTTGAAGGGGTTGATGTGCGGCATCTGCGGCCCGCTTATTTTTATTATAACCTGTTGGGAAATATAGGTATGATCAAACACATGGGTATTATTGGCGGTAACTATGGCGACGTAACCCTGCCAATGGTGCACCCGACTGATATAGCCGCTGCAGCAGCTGAAGAATTATTAAAGCTTGATTTTAAAGGAAAGAGTATCCGCTATATAGTTGGAGACGAACCTAACACCAACGAAATTGCAAAAGTACTGGGTGAGGCTATTGGAAAACCGGAATTGCAATGGGTTAAATTTAAAGATGAAGACGCCCTTAACGGGATGTTGCAGGCAGGCTTATCACGGGAAGTTGCCGAAAACTATGTAGAAATGGGCACAGCTATCGCAAGCGGAGAAATGGCAGTAGATTACTATAAACACAAGCCTGCGTTAAGCCCAATTAAACTGACAGACTTTGCAAAAGAATTTGCAGCAGCGTATGCAAATTCATAAGGGTTGACCACTATTGTCATTGCGATCTGACGATAGGCAGAGAAGCAATCGCGAACTGTGCATAATCGTCATGCATAGTCCGCGATTGCTTCGTACCTCAATTGTCCGGAAGGAAATGTGAATTTAAACAACTATGTCATTGCGAGGCCCTGGCAGGTTATGAGCGAGAGCGGGGCTGAAGCAAACTCATCGCTATGGTAGTTTACTCACTTGTAATGGCGACGAGTTTACTTCCCCAATGCTTAGACATTTTACAACGTTTGTCATTCGGACTTTCCGTCTTCCGGACTTCCCAACTAAATCTTATCTTTGCCGATTATCGTTTCAATCTAATGAAGATATCCTACAATTGGTTAAAAGAATTTATACATACAGATAAAACTCCGCAGGAAATTTCGACTATCCTTACCGGCACCGGTTTGGAAGTAGAAAGCGTGGAAAAAGTACATGCTATCCCCGGTGGACTGGAAGGCCTGGTAGTTGGCTATGTAAAAGAATGCGGGCAGCATCCAAATGCCGACCGGCTGAAGGTTACTAAAGTTGATGTAGGTAGTGGAGAGGACCTGCAAATTGTTTGCGGCGCCAATAACGTTGCTGCCGGGCAAAAAGTAGTAGTGGCTACTGTGGGCATTACAGTGCATCCAACACAGGGCGAACCGTTCCAGATCAATAAATCAAAAATTCGTGGTGAGGTATCTGAAGGGATGATCTGTGCCGAAGATGAGATTGGCCTGGGTACTGATCATGCCGGGATAATGATACTGGATCAAAATGCTGTAGTTGGCAGTTTAGCAAAGGATTATTTTAAACTGAATGATGACTACTTATACGAAATAGGCTTAACTCCTAACCGTGCCGATGCCGCTTCGCATTTGGGTACTGCACGTGATATTGCCGCTTTTTTAAAAACCGGCATTCATAAACCTGACGTATCAGCATTTAAAGTGGCTAACCACAATAGTAAACTACAGGTTATTGTTGAAAATGAGCAGGCAGCGCCCAGATATTCGGGTTTAACTATTTCTGGTGTTGAGGTTAAAGAATCGCCCAAATGGTTAAAGGAACGTTTAAGTGTTATTGGCATACGTTCCATTAATAATATTGTAGATGTTACCAATTATGTTTTGCATGAACTGGGGCAGCCGCTCCATGCTTTTGATGCCGACGAAATTACCGGTAATAAGGTAATTGTAAAAAATTGTGCCGAAGGAACTTTATTCAAAACGCTGGATGATGTGGAGAGAAAACTTTCTGCGGATGATTTGATGATCTGCAATGCAGAAGAACCGATGACTATTGCAGGGGTTTTTGGAGGCATAACATCGGGTGTAAAGGCAACTACCAGCAATATATTTTTAGAGAGTGCTTACTTCAATTCGGTTTCTATACGTAAAACGGCTAAACGTCATGGTTTAAAAACAGACGCGTCGTTCCGGTATGAGCGGGGTACCGATCCGGATATGACGGTTTACGCATTAAAACGCGCCGCATTGTTAATTCAACAAGTCGCAGGTGGTGTTGTATCATCAGATATTATAGATCTGTATCCAAATCCTGTTGCACCATTCGCTGTTGAACTCTCTTATACGCATACGCACCGGTTAATAGGCCAGGTTATTCCTCACGAAGAAATAAAAAATATTGTTAAAGCTTTAGATATAGAGATTGTCAGTGAATCGGCTGATGGTCTTTCGTTAAAAGTGCCGCCCTACCGGGTGGATGTTACCCGCGAGGTGGATGTTATTGAGGAGATACTTCGTGTATATGGTTATAATAACATCTACATACCCACACAGGTTAGGGCATCATTAAGTACATCGGTTAGGCCCGAGAAGGATACGGTACAAAATGTGCTTTCGGATCTATTAACGGCCAATGGCTTTAATGAGATACTATCTAACTCCTTAACCAAATCAGCTTATTCAACAAATTTGGATAATGCGGTTAAAATTTTAAACCCATTAAGTAATGACCTCGACGTAATGCGGCAAACCATGCTGTATTCGGGGCTGGAAGCTATTGCCTATAACCAAAACAGGAAAGCTGCTGATTTAAAGCTTTACGAATTCGGAAAAGTTTATAGTGTGCAGGAAGATAAATATAATGAAAGCCAGCGGTTTGCTTTGTTCCTTACCGGCGCCACTGCAGAACAATGGAACCAAAAACCTGCAGCATTTTCTTTTTATAATTTAAAAGCTGTTATAGATGGATTGTTAGAGCGGTTAAATATTAATGATTTCACGGTTGAGGATACCAGCAGCGATGAACTGGCCTATGGCCTGCAATACAGCCGCAATAATAAGGCATTAGTTAGGTTTGGAACGGTATCATCGGCAGCTTTGAAAAAAGCGGATGTGGATAAAGAAGTTTTTTATGCCGATTTTAATTTCGACATGATCTTATCTGCTGTAAAAAAGAACAAGATAGTTTACCACGAAGTTTCAAAATTCCCGGCAGTAAGGCGCGACCTTTCTATGTTGATTGATAAGAACGTATCCTTCGGGCAGTTAAAGCAGATCGCCCAACGGACAGAACGTAAGCTGCTGAAAGAAGTGGATGTATTTGACGTATATGAAGGCGATAAACTTCCGGCAGGTAAAAAGTCATACGCGTTAAGCTTTATTTTGCAGGATATAGAGAAAACGTTAACGGATAAAGCGATTGATGCGATCATGCAAAAATTAATTTATAACTTAGGAAAAGAAGCAGGAGCGGAGATTAGAAAATAAAAAAACGTCATTGCGAGCGTAGCAATCTCTAAAGAGACAGGTAATGGATTTGCATAGCACGAATTATATGTTCATAGATTGCTTCATGCGATTGACGTTGTAATAAAATTTAAACAACTTTAAAATATTATTTAAAAAAACCTCTAACCTCTAATTAACTAATCTTTAATCTCTAATGACTACGGTAGACCAGTTAAATAAAGTTGTAGAAAAAACCGAGCGTTTAATAGCGCTTTGCGCTGCTTTACAGGAGGAAAATGATTTGTTGAAACTGGAAAATCAATCGTTAAGCGTAGCCTTAAATGCCAGCAGAAATAAGAGCAAGGATACGGAAGAAAAGCTTAGTGTATTAAAACTTGCCAAGACCTTTTCAGAAACAAATGAAAAAAGTCTTGACATTAAGCAAAAAATTAACGAATTTGTGCAGGAAATTGATAAGTGCATTGTGTTGCTGAAAAAGTAACGCATAAAGTGAAAAGCTCAATGGGAGAAATCTCAATAAAAATAAATATTGCTGACCGGGTTTACCCCTTAAAGGTAAACATGGAGGAAGAAGAAATAATACGAAGGGCAGCTAAATTGATTAATGACCGTATAAAGGAATATCAGGAAAATTATGCGGTTAGAGATAAGCAGGATTTGCTGGCTATGAGTGTGCTGCATTATGCAACATCCTCATTAAAAGCAGAGAAAAAAGTTACGGTTGAAGATACAGAAGTAGCGGAAAAAGTTTATCAGTTGGATCATTTATTGTCTGATTTTTTCTCAAAGTAATAACGTTCTTACACATACAGAGCCAATTAAGATTTAACCGTGGTTAAATTTTATGTTTCACTATTAAAAACTTAACGCTTCAATATAGCGGATCAAGGAGGCATGCGTTATACGCGTAGTAACGGTAACCCATGATTCAATAGCTGCTTCGAAGTTTTAAATACATGAACTTAAAATTTAGTTGCGGTTTTTTTTATTTATATACCTATGAACTCAGTACTATACATTATAATCGGATTGTTGGCAGGTGTTCCTACGGGAATCGTCATCGGTCGTTATTTGCTCAAAAAACTATTTAAAGATCAGGAGATATCTGCACAAAATAAAGTAAAGAAAATCCTGAAGGATGCTGAAACCAGTGCTGAAATATTGCGAAAAGATAAATTGCTGGAAGCAAAAGAGCGCTTTTTACAAATGAAAGCAGAGCACGAGCAGGAAGTGAATGGCAAAAATAATGCCTTGAACCAACGCGAAAATGGTATCAAACAAAAGGAGCAATCCTTAAACCAGCGCCTGGAAAACATGAACCGTAAGGAGAGTGAACTGGATAATAGCCGTAAAAATCTGGAGCGCCAAACAGAGATCGTGGTTAAAAAACAGGAAGAAGTTGACGTGCTGAAAAATCAGCATGTGCAGCAACTGGAAACTATTGCAGGCATATCTGCCGAAGAAGCAAAAAACCAGCTGGTAGATAATTTACGCGAAGAGGCACGTGCCAAAGCCATGATCCAGATTAAGGATATTGTGGATGAAGCGAAACTGACCGCAAGTAAAGAGGCTAAGAAAATTGTTATTCAAACTATCCAGCGGACTGCAACTGAAAGTGCTATTGAAAATACCGTCTCCATCTTTAATATTGAAAATGATGAGATAAAAGGCCGCATTATTGGCCGCGAAGGTAGAAACATCCGTGCGTTGGAAGCCGCCACAGGTATTGAAATTATTGTAGATGATACACCTGAGGCTATCATCCTTTCGGGCTTTGATCCGGTTAGGCGCGAAATAGCAAGGTTGGCTATGCACCGTTTGGTAACTGATGGCCGTATTCACCCGGCGCGTATTGAAGAAATTGTTGCCAAAACCAAAAAGCAGATAGAAGAAGAGATTGTAGAAATAGGGGAGCGTACTGTTATTGATTTAGGGATCAATGGCCTGCATCCGGAATTGATTCGTATGGTTGGCCGTATGCGCTACCGCTCATCCTACGGGCAAAACCTGTTGCAGCACTCGCGGGAAGTAGCTAATTTTTGTGCTACCATGGCTGCCGAATTAGGATTAAATGTAAAATTAGCGAAACGTGCCGGCTTGCTGCATGATATTGGTAAGGTACCTGATGATAATCCGGAATTACCACACGCTATTTTAGGGATGCAGTTAGCCGAAAAATATAAGGAACATCCTGAAGTTTGTAATGCTATTGGCGCCCACCATGATGAAATAGAAATGACTTCTATGTTGTCACCTATCATCCAGGTGTGTGATGCCATATCAGGTGCACGTCCCGGCGCACGCCGCGAGGTGGTTGAAAGCTACATTAAGCGATTGAAAGAGCTGGAAGAACTGGCTATGTCTTACCCGGGTGTTGAAAAAACATTTGCTATACAGGCTGGCCGCGAGTTACGTGTGGTAGTTGAAAGCGAAAGGATAAGTGATGCGGAATCAGAAATTTTAGCTGCGGATATTTCAAACCGTATACAAACCGAAATGACCTATCCCGGACAGATTAAAGTTACCGTTATCAGAGAAACAAGATCAGTATCATTTGCGAAATAGGTATAACAATTTGACATCAATAAAAAGCGGTGAGCATGCTCACCGCTTTTTTAGTAAGTATGAAAAATCAAAAAATTGAAAAGCGGCCCATTGATGTATACCTGGATAAGTATACCGAGTTTCATACTAAACCGGTAAACCGAATCATTAATTACATTTGCATACCACTTATTTTATTTAGTATAATAGGCTTTGCATGGTCCATTCCTTTTCCGCATCTTGGCTTTTTAGGTGTTTACAACGGGTACTTAAACTGGGCTTCATTTCTTATTGCCTTCCTTGTTTATTTCTACTATAAGCTTTCGCCGTTATTATCCTACCTGGTATTGTTAATATTATTTGGCTTCAGCTTTGTCATTATACAATTAGAACAATGGGAAAAAACAGGCGGCTTCGTACTGCCGCAAATATGTTTGATCATATTTGTGTTGGCTAATTCAGCTCAGTTGATCGGTTATAAAATTGAAGGAAAGAAACCTACAATATTTTATGATTTCCAATTTCTGTTCACCGGGCCGATATGGCTACTGAGTTTGATATTGAAAAAGTTTAAGATCAGATATTAGTTAATCAGATAATTAATTAATATCTGACCTGTCATTCTGTAGCGTAGCGAAGGATCTTCTACACTATATATCATGCATACTTTTCTCCTGAAGAAGATTATTACTCTGAATACAACTAACTTCACTATCTTTTGTCATCCTGTAGCGTAGCGAAGGATCTTCTACACCCATATATCATGCATATTTTTCTCCTGAAGAAGATTCTTCGCTGCCAAAAGGCGGATCAGAATGACAATAATGATTAATACGATCTGTCATCCTGTAGCGTAGCGAAGGATTTTCTTCACCATATGTTATGCATATTTTTCTCCTGAAGAAGATTCTTCTCCGCCAAAAGGCGGATCAGAATGACAATAATGACTAATACTATCTGTCATCCTGTAGCGTAGCGAAGGATCTTCTACACCATATATCATGCATATTTTTCTCCTGAAGAAGATTCTTCTCCGCCAAAAGGCGGATCAGGATGACAATAATGATTAATACGATTTGTCATCCTGGAGCGATAGCGAAGGATCTTCTACACCCATATATCATGCATACTTTTCTCCTGAAGAAGATTCTTCTCCGCCAAAAGGCGGATCAGAATGACAATAATGATTAATACGATTTGTCATCCTGGAGCGATAGCGAAGGATCTTCTACACCATATATCATGCATACTTTTCTCCTGAAGAAGATTCTTCTCCGCCAAAAGGCGGATCAGAATGACAATAATGATTAATATGATTTGTCATCCTGTAGCGACAGCGAAGGATCTTCTACATCATATATCATTCTTCTACACCCATATATCATGCATACTTTTCTCCTGAAGAAGATTCTTCTCCGCCTGTTGACAGATCAGAATGACAATAATGATTAATACGATTTGTCATCCTGTAGCGACAGCAAAGAATCTTCTACACCATATGTTATGCATATTTTTCTCCGGAAGAAGATTCTGATTCGACAAAAGGCGAATCAGAATGACAGGTATAAGTATAAATGACAATTATAAACGTAGCCTACAAATTCTTTCCCAGTTTCTCCAATATATCATGAGGTACCTTTTCCAGATCCAGCACTAAAAACCCATCCAGGCAATCCGCAAACTTCGGATCGATGTTAAAACAAATGATTCTGGCATTTAAGGCGATATATTGCCGAAGCAATACCGGAACTTTCATGTTGCGGGTTTCAACTTCCGAAATCAGACTATCAAGGCTTTTAAAGCTATCCTCTCCTGCCATTAAAAGATCAGTGTCAATACGTGCGAAATCAACTCTGAATTTTTTACGCGGTTTTACGTATTGAGCCATTTCATGGTCAAAGTGATTACGGTTAATATAATCAACTATTAAAGATTTGGAAAAGTTGGAAAACGAGTTGCTGATACTTACCGGCCCTATCAGGTAGCGGTAACGCGGATTATCGATCAGGTATTTTAATATACCCTTCCATAGTAAGAAAAGCGGTAAGGGTTTTTGCTGATACTCTTTTCTAATCCAGGAACGCCCCAGTTCAAGGCTCTTTTTTAATACCGGGGTAAACTGTTCCTTTATCTTAAAAAGCTCGGTAATATAAAAGCCGCTTTTGCCTATACTGTAAAATATTTCATCGCCCAAACCAATGCGATAAGCGCCTACAATCATTTTGGCTTCAATATCCCAAATAAAAAGATGGTGGTAGTAAATGTCATATTCATCCAGGTCGGAAGATTTGTTTGTTCCTTCACCAATCTCCCTGAAAGTCACCTCCCTTAACCGCCCAATTTCCCGGATAACATTCGGAATTGCAGACGTAGGAACAATAAATACCTCGTAATTTTTTTCAGTCCAAATAATGTAGTCTTCTCGTAAGGGAGCAATTTCTTTTTCCAGAATAGCAGGATCAATTGCAGGGACTATAGCTTCCGGCAGCTTTTTTATTTTAAATAAGTTACGTGGATTGAATATCTTTTTTTCTTCTTCTAAACCGGTACCTAACGCGTATGTACGGGCTCGTAAAAAATTGAGCAGCTTCGCGCTGTTATTGTATTCGGGGATATCTGCTACCTTAATAGGCTTGCCAATACGCAGCCTTATGGTATGCCCCTGTTTGTTAAATAATTCAGAAGGCAGCTTTGCGGTTCTTAATGCAGGATGGATTAAACTAAGCAGGTTGAAAAGCAAGCCATTATTGCCGTGGAAATAAATGGGCACTACCGGTACTTTTGCCTTTGCAATGATTTTTCCCACAACCGGATGCCATAAACGGTCGGTTACTTCCTGTGTATCTATTTTAAAAGTAGATACTTCACCCGCAGGGAATATACCAATAGGGGTGCCTTCTCCCAGCAGTTGAAGCGTATTTTTTAACCCGCTGATACTGGAAGAATGGTCAACATTTTCAAACGGATTTACTGCTATAAAGTAATCACTCAAATTAGGGATCTTTTTTAACAGGAAGTTGGCCATTAGTTTGGCATCGGGCCGTACGGTTAATAATATTTTTAAAAGCAACAAGCCTTCAATACCGCCGTAAGGGTGATTGGCAATAGCAATAAAACCACCTGTTGCAGGTATGTTTCTTAATTCGCGTTCATCATATTCAATTTTTACGCCGCAGCCTTCTAAAATGGCATCAATAAATTCTATACCCTGTTTAGGCTGTGCCTCGGCAAACAGCTCATTAACCTGGTTTATCTTCATCAGCTCCATTAATAAAGCAGCCAATCCCGGCATTTTTAACTTGTCCAGTTTGGTGGCTTTTGCAAATTCTTCGGTAGTGATGATTTTCATGTAATATTAAAAGATGTTGTTATTGCTGTAATAAATAGTCGAAATTTATTACTTTAACAGTTGATTTAACCTTTAGCAATGAAAGCGCCTATTAAAAATTACCTCTCCATCACTAAAAAAGAATGGAACGGACTGATAGTGCTTGTTATTATAATTGCATTGGTTTTGGCAGCGCCATACGGCTATCAACTATTCCACAAAGATAATACAATAAATTTTAATGATTTTAATAAAGCAGTTGCGCTGTTAAAGCGGGCTAAAGATACCTATCCATCTTATACAAACAGCGCTCAGGATATTGCCGATGATAAAATAGCGCATCCGGTTATGGTTGCCTTTAACCCTAACCATTTACCAGACGAACAGTGGAAACAGTTGGGTTTAAGCGGGCGCCAGGTAAGTATAATAAAACATTACGAAGCCAAAGGCGGCCATTTTTATAAAAAAGAAGATGTACAAAAGATTTATGCCATCACTGCGGATGATTACAAGCGCCTGGAACCCTACATCAGCATACCCGGAAAGGAATACACGTCAAATAAAGCCAGGCCTGGTATAATTATTGAAATTAATAGCGCCGATTCTGCTAAGCTTACACAAATACATGGCATAGGCCCTGCTTTTGCTATGCGCATTATTGCCTACCGCGACAGGTTGGGCGGCTTTTTAAATAAGGAACAGTTAAAAGAAGTTTATGGTATTGATACGGTTAAATACGCGCAGATAAAAAATGAAATAAGCATAAACCCGGCACATATCACTAAAATAAAAATTAACGAAGTTGATTTTGAGGCGTTGAGAAAATTTCCTTATTTGACCAATAAGCAAACTAATGCTATTATACAGTACCATAAGCAGCATGGAGATTACAAGTCAATTACTGGTTTAAAAAATATAGCCATACTGGATGAAAATATTTTACGTAAAATTGAACCGTATTTAGTTTTTTAAATGATAGCGCAGCAAATTAAATCAGCCGTACGTGATATTCCGGATTTTCCAAAGCCTGGAATTGTTTTTAAGGATATTACTCCCATATTAAAGGATCCCGTTTTATGCAAAAGCATAGTTGACGCCTTTGTTGAAAAATTAAAGGATACACCTATTGATGTGGTAGCAGGGGTGGAGAGCAGGGGTTTTTTATTCGGACTTACACTGGCAACCCGGTTAGGTGTGCCATTTATTCCGGTGCGCAAAGCAGGTAAATTGCCCTATACTATAAAGCAAAAAGCGTATAAGCTGGAATATGGAACCGCAACTATTGAAATGCATACCGATGCCTTTGAGCCGGGACAACGCATATTACTGCATGACGACTTGTTGGCCACCGGCGGTACGGTTACCGCGGCCAGCGAACTTATTCAGGAGATGGGCGGTATAGTAGCCGGGTTTTCATTTGTGGTAGGCTTAGGGTTTTTAAATGGCCGGGAACGTATAGCCACTATTAATGATAATATTATAGTATTAGCAGAGTATTAACTAAGCGTCTCCCGCATATAATCGGTTCCTGATATACATTCGGATGTTTGCCCGGCACCTGCAAATGCATCATTAGTAACATTAATTTAATGTATATATAACAATAGCTGTGCTGTTGCCCATTTTATTCAAAAAAGTAACGTACTGTTAACTTCTGAATTACATTAGCTTAATTTTTGGAGTGTTGCTTTGCGTGAAATTTGCACTCCACACTATAATTTTTTAATTCATTTCTATGCCTCACATAAGTTTTAAAACCAGCTCCCAGTCTCATTTTATATTAACCTTAATTATGGTTGTAATTTGTTCATTGAACGTTTACAGTCAAAATTCAAATACCAAATCAGTTGTTAATATTGTGTTTACATCTGATGCACATTATGGTATTACCCGTGCAAAATTCCGTGGTGACACCAATGTACCCGGCTATCGTGTAAATGCTGCAATGATCAGCCAGATCAATACACTGCCCTCGCTTACTTTACCTGCAGGTAAAACTGTTGGCGCCATAGATTATGTAATAGAGGGAGGTGATATTGCCAACCGTATGGAAGTTCCGATTCAAAGTGCCGCAATTTCATGGGGCCAGTTTGAAAAGGATTATATGCATAGTC
>JAQBOY010000062.1 GCA_028287805.1 Mucilaginibacter sp. | reverse complement strand
AGTCCATCTTTATGAAGGTTTTCCTGGTAAGATATAAGGCTTAATTTAGCTTTTTTCAAGTGAGCATATACCTGGTAGCGGATGGATGCTTTAAGATAATGATCGAAATTGTTAATGATCAGGTAATTTCTTCTGTTCCAGATATTTAAAAAAAGGTCATGTACCGACTCTTCACATGCCTGATCATCTTTAATATATTTTTGTGCTGTTTTATAAAGTTTAAGCCAATAGCGCTGAAAAAGCACAGTAAATGCCCGATAATTATCATTAACTATCAAAGACCATAAGTCGGCGTCACTTAGGGAACTTAGCGGCATTGGTATAATTGGTTATCCGGTAAATTTACATTTATATAAAATATATTTAATTATTATTTTTTTAATAAGTGTGTGTGTCTTCATGAAAATATACTCTATCATAATATAAGCCTGTTATTTAAAACTGTAATCAATTTTTACATGACCCCTGACGAATATATATTGCTGTTTGAAAAATACATGGCTGGTAATGCTACGCCCGAAGAATTATCTATACTGATGGCTCACAAGGATGATTTTGAGCTTGCAGATATTTCCGCCTATGAACGAACAAACAATGATGAGGTTGTTGAAAAAAGGATTTTAGATAAACTGAATGAAAGTACGGGTCATGCGCGGATCAGAAAAATAAGTGGAGTAAGATGGTTTGCCGCAGCATCTGTTTTAATATTGTTTTCGGTTGGAATTGTATTATGGCAGGGCTACCATAATAAACAATCATTGCAGCTGCTTCAAGCTAAAAAGTCAACAAATGATGTGGGCCCGGGTACCGATAAAGCTATTTTGACATTGACCAACGGGAAAAAAATTATTTTAAATGATGCGGATAATGGAACCCTAATTAAACAGGGGAATATTACTATCAAAAAACAAAAAAATGGGATAGTGCAATATATGGTTTCAGCTTCTGCAGGGCAAGGCGCGCATAAAGATGGGGAAACAACAGGCTTAAATACCATTACAACCCCAAGGGGTGGCGAATATCACATTGTATTGCCTGATGGCAGTAAAGTATGGCTAAATGCAGCTTCATCCATCAAATTCCCAACCGTTTTTGCCGCCCATGAAAGAAAGATTGAACTAACCGGCGAAGCCTATTTTGAAGTGGCTAAGAATAAAGAAAAACCTTTTAAAGTAAAATTTAATGACCAGGAAGTGGAAGTTTTAGGAACCCACTTTGATATTAAAGCATACAGCGATGATCCGGATACAAAGACCACCTTGTTAGAAGGTTCTGTAAAAATATCAAGAAACAATATTAAACAAATATTAGCGCCGGGGCAGCAGGCTGTGAGTGATGCTTCATCAAAAGGGTTTAATATACAAAAAGCCAATATACAGGAAGTTATGGCCTGGAAGAATGGTTACTTTATGTTTAACAGCCTAAGTATTCAAAGTATCATGAAACAGGCGTCCCGCTGGTATGATGTTGATGTTGTGTATCAGGGGAATATGACTGACAAAGAATACGGTGGGCGTATATCAAAATATAAAAACATTTCTGAACTATTGAAAAACCTCGAACTAACAGGAACAATACACTTTAAAATTGAAGGAAGGAGGGTTACAGTTATGCAATAAGATTACTTATCTGATAATTGTTACCAAAATAATCACCAGGAACGTTCGCACCGTCCCCGGTGATAACAGCTATGGGAGGCTGTGTCAGGTAACTAAATACCAATCGTTTTCAACAACCAATTATTAAATAACCTAACATTCAAATGTATAAAAATTTTACTGCATTTACATGCAGGGCATATCCCTGCATATTACCTAAATTTCTGAAGATAATGAAGTTGACCATTGTTTTGTGGGTAGCTGCCTTAATGCAGGTAAGCGCGTCTACTTATGCACAGAAAATAAATTTATCGGTTAAAAACGCCCCCCTTACAGAGGTGTTAAACAGTATTAGCGAGCAGAGCGGTTATAGTTTTCTTTATAACTCGCGTATGCTGAAAAATGCTAAACCGGTAAACTTAAATATTGCAAATGAGTCAATTAATGAAGTGTTGGATAAATGCTTTAATAACCAGCCTTTAACCTATGTAATTAACGGGAACACGGTAGTTATTACGCAAAAAACATTTGCAGCCGTAATACCGCCATTATCACCGGTAGTTGTTAAGCCGGTTATTGTTGTAACCGGTTTAGTTACTGATTCAAAGGGACAAGCCTTGCCGGGTGTAAGCGTAAAGTTGCAAGGGACAACTGTTGGTGTAACTACCAATACGGACGGTAAGTTCTCGCTCAACTTACCAGATGATAACGGGACATTGATTTTTAGCTTTATTGGGTATGTAAGCCAGGAAATACCTGTTAAAGGTAAAACGGTAATTAATGTTACTTTACAGGATAAACCATCAGCGCTTAACGAAGTAGTGGTAATTGGTTACGGCACACAGCAAAAAAAGGATTTGGTTTCGGCCGTATCTACCGTAAAAGGAGATGATATACAAAATTTACCTGTTGCTACTCCGCAATCACTCATACAGGGGCGTGCAGCGGGTATACAGGTTGTACAAAACTCAGGTGCGCCAGGCAGCGCGGTTACCGTACGGATAAGAGGTACCACTTCCATTAATGCCGGTAATGATCCATTGTATATTATTGACGGCGTACCGGTCGAATCCGGGTCATTAAGCAGTATTAACTTATCAGGAAGCCAAACTTCGGCGTTGGCCGGGTTAGATGCAGATGATATTGAATCAATGGATATTTTAAAGGATGCAGGGGCGCTGGCTATTTATGGTTCAAGGGCTGCCAATGGCGTTGTGCTGATTACTACCAAACACGGAAAAAAAGGAGTTACCTCTTATAATTTTAATTACTATACCGGTTTGCAGAGTGATGATAAGAGCCGGAGAATTAAATTAATGAACAGCCAACAGGCTATTGATCTGATACAGGAAGGAAGAGCGAATGCGCTTGTTGACGGAGGTGTTACTTCTTTATACGGATTTTTATTGCCTGCCCCAGACGGAACTGTAGCCAATACTGACTGGCAAGCTGCACTGTTTAGGACAGCCCCAATTTCCAATTATGAAATGTCAATAAGGGGTGGCGAAAATAAACTAACATTTGCAATTAGCGGAAGTTACCTTGATCAGCAAGGGATAATTATTGCATCCGGTTTTAAAAGAGGGTCGGGCCGGGTTAATTTAGATTATGCTGCAAGCAGCAAATTAAAGTTTGGAACCAACCTGTCTTTTTCGAGATATAATAACCAACGTGTATCAACCGATGACGGGCAGACTTCCATTATACAGGTAGCGTTAAAAAAATCGCCTTCGCTGCCTATTTATAATCCCGACGGAACCTATTACCAGGGAGATGTTTCAGGCTTCATTAACCCTGTAGCTTATGCAAATAAGGTACAATATACAGACCAGGTATCATCATTTATAGGCAATATTTATGGAGAATATACCATTATTCCGGGATTAACATTGCGCTCAACTTTTGGTGTGGATTATGCCTCAGTGCTGGATGAACTTTTTCAACCGTCAGACGCGGTAAGGAATGGCACCGCATCCGGTCAGGATTTTACTTCATCTGTTGATAACTGGATAGCAGAAACAACCCTGAATTATAAACGTGATATTGGCAAGCACCATTTTACAGCTTTAGCCGGTTATAGCCAGCAGGAAAGGAGTATATTTAATATATCTACG
>JAQBOY010000060.1 GCA_028287805.1 Mucilaginibacter sp. | reverse complement strand
GTGCTAAAAGTATTGGTTTCAATAATATCAGCGCCTGCATCTAAGTATTCGGCATGGATAGCTTTTATAATATCGGGGCGTGTAATATTCAACAGATCATTATTGCCCTGCAAATCAGAAGGATGGTCACGAAAACGCTCTCCGCGAAAATCCTTCTCGGTTAGTTGGTACCGTTGTATCATGGTACCCATTGCGCCATCAATTACGAGTATACGTTTTTCTAATTCTTTTCTTATATCCATTTTTTAGTATCAAGTAGCGAGTATCAAGTATCAAGTACGTAAATACGCCCTGATCAAATTATTGAAGTACACAAAATCTTGCTACTTGCTACTAATTACTTGATACTATAAAAGCTTATATCGAAAAGTCGGTAGTAAAATGACCTTCGCTTATCTGTCTTACCGGCTAAAGCTGGCAAGTAGAATGTAGCACCTTGTTAAGCACAGGTTGCTAAGACATCGCAGGGTCTAATCCCTCCATCTTTCTCTATAAGCAATACAAAGGTGCATAATAAAGTTGTATTGTGCAATAGTTCCTCGCCTGCCATCTCCAAGGAGAGGGTTCTGAATTATTAATAAAAAAGCTGCATGCTTTTCGGCATGCAGCTTTTAATAACGATTATAATTTTTATTATCTTCTTCTGCCAAATACGCGCAATAGCATCAGGAACAGGTTAACAAAATCAAGATATAATGTTAAACCACCCATTAGCGCCATTTTTTTAGCCGAGGCGTCGCCATATTCAATTCCGGCGCCTATGCGTTTTAATTTTTGAACATCATAAGCAGTTAAGCCAACAAATACTGCAACGCCAACATAAGATATAAGCATATCTAAACCAGTGCTATGTAAAAGTAAGTTAACCAAACTTGCAATAACTATACCTATTAAAAGCATGATCATAATAGAACCAAACTTAGTCAGATCCTGGTGTGTAGTATAGCCGGCAATAGCCATTACACCAAAAACCAACGCCGAAGTTATAAATACACCCATTACAGAACCTGCTGTAAAAGCTAAAAGTATGTAACTTAAGCTTATACCCATTACAGCAGCGTATGCAATAAACAGGAGGGTTAGAATGCTGTATGACAAGCGATTAAAGCCAAATGAGATAACTAAAATGAATGCGAGCGGCGCAAACATTACTATAGTGCCCAAACCAGTATTGCCGCCTGTAACGGGGTTATAAAGCAATTGAACTAATGATTGATCATTGGCAAATAACCATGCACAGAAGGCAGATATACCTAACGCTACAAACATCCATAAAAAAACGTTCGCTATAAATTTACGTGAGGCATCGGCATCATCTAATTGTATTACGTTTTGATAAACGTAGTCGGGATTATTGTTTTCCATTTTTTATTAAAGTTATTATATACAAATTTAATTATAAGCTGCGAGATTTAGACTTAAGATTGGAGAAATAGTTTGATTATAACGACAATGATCTTTATCTCTAATCACTAACTCAATCTTTTCGTCAACTGCTCTTCTACCCTTTTATATAGTTGCAGCGGCTTTAAAGCACGCCAGTTCATATCATCCAAAGCACCGCCAAAGTTAATGTAGTAATCAATATTATTGCGCTTAAACTCATCAATTACATGTTCCCTGAAATTGATGCCGGCTATCCAGCCATCCTCCACATCCTGAAACCACTCTTCATAATAACAATCATCGGATGAATGAAAATTCAGCACATTTTCTCCTATTAAAATAAACTGGTTTATGCCATTATCTATCATTAACTCTAAAATCTCCCGCTTCAGCAGCATAATATCATTATTAATCGCATCGTTCCATTCGCCTATAAACTCTATAATAGCATAGGAACGTTCGTAATCGGCATATAACACTTTAAGATATAGTGTATTTGAGCCGAATGAATCCCACTGCGGGTGCAGCAGGTAGTTATATACCTGCTTATCAAATTCAAATTCATTATATTGGGTAGCATAAAAAGGTGAATACTCATCTTCTGATGCGATATAATCATCACGCCATTTATAATATGGTTCTATCTCATGCATTATTAATTCAAAATTAATAAACTCAAAATTCAAAAAAGCAGCATATGCCCTTTTTTAATTATTGATATTTTGTTGATAAAAATTAACCGCCTTTCTAACACTTCCCTGTTTACGTAGCAGATTGGCAGCGGTATCCTCATCCAATCCCGTTTCGTTCATTACCATTCGGATTCCCCGGTCAACTAATTTATGGTTGGTTAGCTGCATATCCACCATTTTATTTCCCTTAACCCTTCCTAATTGTATCATTACGGAAGTACTCAGCATATTCAACACTAATTTTTGGGCAGTGCCGGCCTTCATGCGTGTGGAGCCGGTTACAAACTCGGGGCCTGTAACCACCTCAATAGGATATTTAGCTTCGGCAGCAACAGCACTACCCGCATTACAAACAACGCATCCGGTAATTATATTATTTTCATTGGCGGCTTTTAACCCTCCAATTACATACGGCGTTGTACCTGATGCGGCAATACCCACAACAACATCTTTATCAGTAATGTCATAAGCCAACAGATCCTTCCATGCCTGGTTAATGTCATCTTCGGCATATTCAACCGCCTTGCGTATGGCGCTATCGCCACCGGCTATAATACCTACAACCCAATCAAACGGAACACCAAAAGTTGGCGGGCATTCAGATGCATCTAAAACACCTAAACGGCCGCTGGTGCCTGCGCCGATATAAAACAAACGGCCTCCTGCTTTCATTTTTGCAGCTACCGCGGTTGCCAGTTTTTCTATTTGCGGTATTGCTTTTTCAACCGCAAGCGGCACAGTTTGATCTTCTTTATTTATATTTTGAAGAATATCCTTAATGCTCATTTGCTCTAAATGATCATAATGAGAATCTCTTTCGGTAGTAGCTTGCATCTCGTAAGTAGTTTTGACAAAATTCGGTAAAATTCTTGATAATGGGCAAAATGTTGAAGTAACTAATGCTACTCATTGTGTAGCTTTGTGTTACTGATCAATGAAAAGAACTGCTGCTATTATTTTCAAATACATAATATTGCTTTTGGCGGGGATAGCTATTGGTTTACTTCTAAGCGATAATGATTTTTCGAAACATAAGTTATTCACGGGAAGTAATAAGGTATCTAAAGTTTTGCAATTAGTGCGTGATACCTATGTTGACTCTGTTAATGTAGACAGCATTGAAGGCGCTACAGTTAATGATATGCTGCAAAACCTTGATCCGCATTCGCTTTATTTACCGCCTCAGCAGGCCTTATCCATTAATGAAAAGCTGGAAGGGGGTTATAACGGCATCGGTATTGAATATGTGTTATTGAGAGATACCTTGGTGATAACCCAGGTTACTCCCCAGGGGCCTGCAGCTAAAGCAGGTTTAATGCCTGGTGACAAAGTGATTGAGGTAGCGCATGAAAAATTTTCAGGCACGCATTTAACCATTGACCGTGTTAGCAAAACATTCAGAGGTGCCAAAGATTCCCAACTACTGCTTTCTGTATTAGCGCCCCAAAAGGGAGCGTTAAAGTTTTATGTTATTAGCAGAGGGCATGTTGATGAAAGCAGTCTGGATGCGGCTTATATGGTTGCCCCGGTAACCGGGTATATCAAGATCAGCAAATTTGCTTCAACTACGGATGCCGATTTTCGCGTAGTGCTGGCTAAACTTAAAAAGCAGGGCATGCAAAAACTGGTACTGGATCTTCGGGACAATGGCGGCGGCTACTTAAATACCGCTACGGCGCTGGCCGATGAGTTTTTAACAAAAAACAAGCTTATTGTTTATACCAAAGGGATACATGAACCACGTACCGATTATTTAGCTACGGACTCAGGAAAATTTCAGCAGGGTAAATTAGCCGTGCTTATTAACGAGTACTCTGCTTCGGCAAGTGAAATATTATCAGGCGCATTGCAGGACCTTGACAGGGCGGTTATTGTTGGCCGCCGGTCATTTGGCAAGGGCCTGGTGCAGGAACAATTTCCGTTTGACGATGGCTCCGCTGTTAATTTAACAGTAGCCCGCTATTACACGCCTTCAGGCAGGTCTATACAAAAATCATATAAGAATGGTATTGAAAGCTACCGGAATGAGCTGGCCGACCGGGTGAGAAAGGGGGAGTTAATTTCCGAACAAAATTATTTGAATGACAGCACATTCAAAAGGCCATCACCTTACCATACTTCAACAGGCAGGAAAGTTTTTAGTGGAGGAGGCATTATGCCTGATGTTTTTGTACCTGCTGATACCGCACATCGTACGGTACTGATACAGGAACTGAGCAATCAGCAGCTTTTTTCAGCTTATGTAATTGATCGCCTGCAGCCATCACTCAAAAAATACCCTTCTGAAGATGATTTCTTAAAGCAGTATAGCGTTAATGACCAGGAGCTGGGGGATTTTATTATGTACGCTTCGCAAACCATTAAAGAGATGGATTCGCAGGAGTTATTGATCTCAAAGCCCTATCTCAAAACATTAATCAAATCATTTGCTGCCCGTTTTAATTGGGGCGATAATGCCTTTTATAAATCCTTAAATGCCGATGATCCGGTTTTAAGGAAGGGCATTGAAGCGGTTAAATAATTGCAAATGTGCAGATGTGATCTGCATATTTGCAAATCGATTACTTCTGTCTGAACCAAACCTGTATAGGCGCGCCGCTAAATTCAAAATTTTCCCGCAGTTTGTTTTCAATGAAACGGTAATAAGGTTCCTTAACATATTGTGGCAAGTTGCAGAAAAACGCGAACATAGGCGATGTCCCGGCAATTTGAGTAATGTATTTAATTTTAACGTATTTGCCCTTTAAGGATGGAGGAGGATAATTCTCAATAATAGGCAGCATCACTTCGTTTAGCTTTGAAGTTGGGATCTTTCTGGCCCGGTTTTGATAAACCTGGTTAGCGGTATCAATTACTTTTAAAACCCGTTGTTTTTCGGTAACCGAAGTAAATACGATAGGTATATCCGTAAACGGCGCAGTTTTTTCCCTTATCATATCTTCAAAAACCTTGATGGTCTTATTGTTCTTTTCTATCAGGTCCCACTTGTTCACTACTATCACAATCCCTTTTTTATTCTTTTCAGCTAAGTGGAATATATTAATATCCTGTGATTCTATGCCTTCTACCGCATCAATCATCAGGATAACAACATCCGCTTCTTCCAATGCCTTAATGGTACGCATTACAGAATAAAACTCGATATTCTCCTTAACCTTGGTTTTCTTACGCATCCCGGCTGTGTCGATCAGCATAAAATCATGACCATACTGGTTGTAATGGATGTGAATAGAATCACGGGTAGTGCCGGCTATAGGAGTTACTATATTGCGGTCTTTACCAATAAGGGAGTTAATTATTGATGATTTCCCAACATTCGGCCTGCCCACAATGGCATATTTTGGACGGGTGTTTTCTTCCAGATCCTCGCCATCAAAATGTTTAACCACCTCATCTAACAGTTCGCCGGTTCCTGATCCCGTCATGGAGGAAATACTATATATTTCACCCAGGCCCAAACTGTAAAACACCATAGCATCAGCTACCTGCGAATTATTGTCGAGTTTATTAACCACCACAAATACCGGTTTTTTGCCTTTGCGTAATAAAGAAGCAATCTCGTCATCTAGATCGGTAATACCGGTGGTAACATCTACCATAAACAAAATAACGCTGGCTTCCTCAATAGCGATGATTACCTGCTCGCGTATAGCAGCTTCAAATACATCGTCAGAATTAGCTACATAGCCGCCGGTATCAATTACCGTAAACTGGTGGTTTAACCACTCGGCAACACCATAATGCCTGTCGCGGGTTACACCGCTAAAGTCGTCTACAATAGCCTTGCGCGATTCTGTTAAGCGGTTATATAATGTTGATTTGCCTACGTTGGGCCTGCCGACTATAGCTACTATGTTACTCATTTTGATTTTGGATTTTAGAATTACGAGTTACGATTTATAAGGTTAAACCGCTTCGTGTTCTTATGCTAATTTACAAATCCGACCAGTATAAATCTAAATTTGTAAATCGTAATTCAATTAATTATTCGTACCCAAATTTCTTCAGGTAATTTTTTTTGCTGCGCCAGTCAGGAATAACCTTTACAAACATTTCAAGGAAGACTTTTTTCTGAAAAAACTCTTCCATATCCCGGCGGGAGTAGGTGCCCACTATTTTAAGCATCTTACCGCCCTCGCCTATAATGATGTTTTTTTGCGAATCGCGCTCCACAATGATCTCCGCGCTGATGCGGTGCAATTTTTCTCCCTCAACAAATGCCGTTACAATAACCTCGGTGCTGTATGGAATTTCTTTTTTATATTGTTTAAATATTTGCTCCCGTATCATTTCTGATGCAAAAAACCGATCGTTACGATCAGTCAGCGCGTCTTTTTCGTAATAAGGTGGATGCTCGGGTAAATGCTCAATAGCAAAGTTCATAACCGCCAGCACATTATAATCTTTTAAAGCCGATATGGCAAAAATTGCTTTCGGGTTTAATTTCTCCTGCCAAAATTCCACTTTTGCTTTTACGGTTTCCTCATCACTTTGATCCACCTTATTGATCAATACCGCCAGTGGCGCCTGCGAGCCCTCCAGTTTTTTCAATACATCAGCCTCATCATATTCCTCATAAATATCCGTTACCAGTAAAATCAAATCCGCATCAACAATCGAGCCGTCTACCTGGTGCATCATGCTTTCATGCAGCGCGTAGTGAGGTTTGATAATTCCCGGCGTATCAGAAAAAACAATCTGGTAATCTTCATCATTTACTATTCCAAGTATACGGTGACGGGTAGTTTGAGCTTTAGGAGTGATGATAGACATTTTTTCGCCCACAAGCGCATTCATCAGGGTTGATTTACCTGCGTTTGGCTTACCAATTATGCTTACAAAACCCGCTTTATGACTCATAAAAAAATATATGAAATATTATTTGGACTGCAAAGAAACGAATTATATCTTTGCAGTCCAATTTAAACGGAATGTAAATTGCATTTTTATAGTTGGGAA
>JAQBOY010000050.1 GCA_028287805.1 Mucilaginibacter sp. | reverse complement strand
CTTTAATAAAATACTTATTTAAATGTTATTGCTGCGGCTCGTCAGAAGGAACACCTACAACTTTATAAGTTTTATTACCATTGCTATCAACGGTTTGTTGAAAATATACATCATCGGGTGACACATAGAGTGTTTGTCCGTTAACTTTTACTTTCCTGGTATCAGGAGGAAGTTGTTGTACCACATCGCCCATTTGGGGCAATTGCGGAGCATTTGCATTCCCTTGTCCGCCATCAGTAGTGTCTAACTGACCATCTTTACCAGCCACCTGATAAACAACAGTGCCATCATCTTTAGTTATAGGCAAATAATAAACACCATTCGACTCATAGTATTGCTGGCCATTAATATTAATTGCCTGTGCATCATCCGGTAAAGTATTTATAGCGGCGCCAATTGGGGGCTCAACTACAGTATACTGACCGCCATTATAATTATAATAGTAACCATTACTATAAAAGAATTGCATATCGTCCCAATAAAAAGGATAGTAACCATAAGGTAAATAACCAAAGCTTAAGCCGATGCGAGGGTAATATAAGCTGCCATATAAACCATGGTTATAATAAAAGCCGCCACGTCCTCTCCATGGGCCATAACCGCCATGTCCTCTCCATGCGCCACCATAGCCTCCATGGTATCCACCAGCATAACCACGTCCGCCTACATAACCACGGGTACCGCCGGCATAACCACGCCCGCCTACATAACCACGATATCCGCCAGCATAACCACGGGCACCCGGAGAAACAGCATAACCACGGCTTGCTCCAATGCGGCTGCCTGTGCCCATATATCCCCGGGGTGCAAAATTCGTATGCCCGCCGGAAAAATTGCCGCCGCGAGCGCCGCCGGAAAAACTGCTACCAACGCGAGTAGCGCCGCCACCGCCGGAAAAACCGCCACCACCGCCGCCATGAAAACCGCCGCCGCCGCCGCCATGGGAGCCACCGCCACCGCCGCCACCACCACCGTGTTGAGCATTAGCAGGAAAGGCTAAAAACAAGCATAACAAACCACTTAAGCCTGTATATGCGAAATATTTGAATATTCTTTTCATTATGATTTAAAATTTGAACAACAAATATTGCTGTTATTAGTATAGACTATAAATATATAAACGGTTTAATGCCGTATTAATTTTATGCAAAAAACGAACCAAGTTTACCTGCGTTTGACAATAGGTTTAGCCTGTAATTGGGTAAGTATTTAGGGATATTTGCTAATTGAATAAGCAATAACCCTATAAATGTAAAGGTAATTTAAAGCATATTATATTTTATATTGAAAAACTAACACCGGCATATAGATGTAATATATATAGTTGTTTAATTATTCATTTATAAGACATATAATTATGCTACGCCAGATAAACATTTTATTTTTAGGGCTAACCTTACTGGCAATTACAGCAGTTAAGGCGCAAAGCACGGATACCGTTAAAACCAGGGGGTGGTTCAGGCACGATATAGCAGGCGCGGCGCAAATACAGGTAACTTATCGCCAAAGTAATTTAAGCCAGCTTAACCAGGTACTTAACAGGAACAATTTTCCGTCTTTATCCAGTAACAATATATGGATAAACGCTTCCATGAGCCATTTAATGCACCATTGGATATTGGAAGATGGTTTGGGTTTTACACCCATTGAAACCTCCCGGGTAAATGATCTTAAAGCAAGATATAATCAGTACCAGGCATTTTTTAGGTTAGGTTATGATGTGGCAGGAAGTTCCGGCTTCAGGTTATACCCCTTTGCGGGAATTAACCTTTCTGCCGCAGTGTTAAACATACAGGATAATACACGCACCAAAAGCGTAACCGACTTTTCGCAGGAACTATTGAACAGTACCAGCAGCAAAACTTTTTATCAGCCTAATTTGGGTATTGAGCTGGGTGGCGGGTTTGATTACTTAATCAGGCTAAAACCTAAAAAAATGGACTGCTTCGAAATTCAGCGAAATATCCCCATTGGGATACGCGCGGGATATTATATAAACACCTATGCAGGTGGGTGGAAAATTGATGGCTATAATTTACAAAATAGCCCCACACAAAAGCAAAGCGCTGTTTTTGTATCAGCTAATATAGGTTTGGGTTATATGATTAAAAAGTAATTAGTCTTTTGTGTGCTATGAGAAGAGGTTGTTATAGCCCCTTCTTTTTAAATTATGTTCATGTTCAATAGGGTATTGCATAATGCAGAAGATCCTTCTCTGCCGTGGGCGGATCAGGATGACAGAGAGGCTTTTTTAACCAAGCAGATATTAGGCCGAAAACCCAAAATGTCATTCTGGAGCGATAGCGAAGAATCTTCTCAATGCGACCAATGTGCATAGTATAGAATATCCTTCGCTAACGCTTGCAATGTCTGTTCTTATTCAGGCCAGGTGCATTACCGCATATAACGCTGTAGACGATATAGTTAGCCATAATACTATGCCCTGCAGCAATGGTTTAAAACCAACTGATAACAAAAGCTTTCTGGATAAACCCGCGCCTATCAAAAACAAAGTAAGGGTTAATGCGGCTTTAGCAACAGTTATAAAATAAGGGCTTATAGTTGCTACTGCCGGTATATAGGTATTCAATAGCATGGCCAGTATAAATAAACCAATAAAATAAGGTATGCTCACTTTCTTCGATTTGTTTTTAAAGATAAAGGTTGACAAGAACGAAACAGGAATTATCCAAAGGGCCCTGGCTAATTTTACAGTAGTGGCTACCTCTAAAGCATGCGGACCGTATTTGCTGGCTGCGCCAACAACAGAACTGGTATCATGTATAGCAATGGCACACCATAAGCCAAACTGGGTTTGAGACAAATTAAGGTGATGCCCTATAACCGGGAAAACAAAAAGCGCGATGGAATTCAAAATAAACACACAGCCTAAGGCTACAGAAATTTGTTTTTCTTCCGCTTTAATTACAGGAGATATAGCCGCTATGGCACTGCCGCCGCAAATGGCTGTACCTGATGAAATGAGGTAAGATGTTTTCTTTTCTATATTTAACCATCTGCCCATCAGCGAGCCAAATACTAAGGTACCGGTTATAGAAGCTATGGTAAATAATATACCTTCCTTACCGGCCTGCATAGCGCTATGAACGTTCATGCCGAACCCTAAACCAACAACAGCTATTTGCAGCAGTAAATGGGTGGCCTTATGATTTAAATGCAGGTAAGGGTTACCGGTAAATTGGGCAATGATCAAACCCATTAATAAAGCTATAGCCGGACTTATAAAAGGTGTTAAACAAAGGACTAAGCAGGTAATAAATATGATCTTGCTGGTATTGGAACTGATATTAAACAGTAACGGGCTGGTATGGGTTAATGATGAATGTGTTTGCATAACATTAAAATTTTGTTAGGCAAAAGTCCATCATTTTAGAGGGTTATTTTTATCATAAATAACTATTATCAATAACTTTAAGTTATAGGTAATAGTTTAAACTAAAGATTTTCAGGCTTTATAATTCAAAGCAAAACGCATAAACAATTCTGCTAAAGATGCGGGTTGCCCATGGGGTTGAATAAAATTGAAGGGGCGTAAAATAGTTAATCCTTTAATATCAATAATACGGCACTCATTATTTTTTAATTCTTTTAATATGGAGTGTACCGATAAAAATGCAAGGCAATTACTATGCAGTAAATATGATTTAATACTTTCCGTACTGCCCAGCTGCATTTCAATTTTCAGATCGGCTAATTTAATATGGTATGGCTTTAAGGCATGGGCAATAACATCTAAAGTACCTGAACCGTGCTCGCGCATAAGTAAGGGGTAGTTTTTTAATTCATCAGGCTTAATGGTATCCTTTTTAAAGTTGCTGTTATTGGTACCTGTTACCAGTAACAGTTCATCATCAACAAAGGGATGGTAGCTAATCTGCGGATTTTTTGAGATGCCTTCTATAATACCCAAATCTATCTCTTTATTTAAAAGCGACTGTTCCATTTGTTCCGTATTGCCGGTAATTAGGTTAACCCGTACATCTTTAAATTTCTGATGAAACCGGGCCAGTATAGGTGCAATTACATATTGCGATACGGTAGTACTGGCACCAATACGTAAAATTCCGGTATGTTGTTTAACTAATAAATTCATGTCAAACTCCAGTTCGCGGTAGGTGCCTGCCAGCTTTTCAGCATATTGCAGTAAAGTTTCCCCGGCTGTAGTTAATACAATTTTTTTGTTGCCGCTACGCTCAAACAGGGAGGTTTTAAAATGCTTTTCCAGCTCACGGATATGTTTGGTAACTGCCGGTTGGGTAATATACAATTCGGCAGCGGCTTTGGTAAAGTTAAGGCGTTTGGCAACAGTATAAAATACCTGTAATCTGAAGTCGAGCATGGTAATAAATGAGCGTAGTAAAGGTAAGTTAATTAATCTTTCATTTATAAAGGTGAGGCTATCGGTAGTGTCTCAGTTTGAATTTTAATTTATTTATAAGAATAGCCTCGTCTATTCCAGCTCGGGGAGAGTTAATTGTATGATGTGTAACCCTCTTTCCGCGCAGCGAAGAAAGGGTCGACCAGCGGAGCATAGTCGGGGGAGTTGATGTACGATTTGCTTTAATTGAATTAATTATATTTAACCGCTATTACATGGAAGACAAAAGTTTTTAAAGCCGGAAGCGTCGGCCTGATGGATAGAAATCAATTGATTAAAGCGATAAAAGTTCCACCCCCGATGCAATTGCAAAAGAATGTAGGTTTCCCGATGTATCCCCTCAAACTTAAAAACTGCTAAAAATACCCAGTTTATAAATATGATCATCTTTGGGGGCAGCAAAATCCAGCCACCTTTGCGATGCGACCTGGGCAGTACAAGGTCCATAAGTAATGATTTTAATTTTTCTCAGTAAAGATTCTTTCCGTAGCAGATCTAAAACCTCTTGCAGCATTTCGCCCCTGAATGGCGTAAACATAAAAAACACAGTCCCTTCAGAATAATCTGCTTTTCGTGCATCTGCATTAATAAATGTCACATTGAATAAATTAAGTTCCACAGCGCAATCCCTGGCATATTCGCAGAAAGCAGGCTCAAACTCTATACCTTTAACGCTGA
The DNA here is from genome assembly GCA_028287805.1 of Mucilaginibacter sp. GTDB lineage: Bacteria > Bacteroidota > Bacteroidia > Sphingobacteriales > Sphingobacteriaceae > Mucilaginibacter. The sequence continues at coordinate 3,004 of JAQBOY010000050.1, read as the reverse complement.
TACCGGTGAGCAGATTTACCAAAATGGCCACCTGACCTAAACCCGACCCCAAATCAAAAAAAACATCTTCTTTGGTAAAACCAAATTTCTCTACAAGCTCAAAAACCATTCTCGCCGGCGTTTTTTGGTAATATACCATCTCCGGTTCTAAATCTTTAGTCTGCTCCGGCATAGTCTCAAAGGGGAATAAACGATTAATAAAGATATCAAGGTTATCATAACCTATTTCTTCCTGGTGTTTGTTACAGGCTGAATTAAAATCGAAATATTGATTAACCAAACTTTTAAATTCTTTTCCTGGATACTCCACTGTCCGAATCTTTGCCCGAAGTTTTTGAAACAGGTTAGTGTCAATTTCTTCCAGTTCAGACTTTACTTTTTCAGCATAATACTTCAGCAAAATAAGTTGATCCGGCTCATCTGTTTTTCGCAACAGATCTTCAATATGGCCAATAATCTGGAACCCGAGGAAGTCTACAGCCTCAATGCGATTATCAAGGTTTCTCTCTTTATACAATGAAGCATCTTTCTCTATTGTTTCAATAGCTGATCGTATTTTAAAAATGGTCATATTAGTTTGGGGATCACCATTAATAATTGCTGATCCTTCAGTAAATTTAGTATTTTATGTCCTTGCAGGGCCTCTCAAAGAGTACCCTGCATTTAACTTGCTCGTTTACAACGAGTGCTTAACTTGGGTAAGCATTTATAAAGCGATACCTAAGCGATGCAATCGCAAATACCATGTTAGCAATCGTCGCAGAGCGAGTGCAAGAAACTGAATCGTTAAATTCACCATATCAACTATTTATTAGCTTATTACCGGCAAGGTGAAGCAAAAGGTAGATCCTTCACCTTCAACGCTGGTTACCCATATTTTGCCGCCTTCACGTTTAATAATCTCAGATGATATGTACAGGCCCAATCCCAATCCCGGAAAAGTATGCTGCATATCGCCGCTTACCCTGTAAAACTGTTCAAATACCTTGTTCAGGTTGTCTTTTTTAATGCCAATTCCAAAGTCCTGTACGCAAAGAATTATTTCATTGCATTTTTTTTCCGTGCGAATAATGATCCTATCGGCATGTGGCGAATATTTTATAGCATTGGTGATCAGGTTAGTAATAACCTGGCCAATACGTTCTTTATCTCCAAACACAATTCCTGTGGTATCATAATTTTCAATTAAGGTATACTTTTCAGTAGTTCGTTGCAGATCCTCCACCAATTCTTTAACATGCTCATTAAAGTCAAACTCACTGTCGTTAAACTGCAGCCTGCCCGAATTTATTTTGGTAACATCCAATAAATCCCCAATTAAACTGGTTAACCGGTTAAGCTGGCTATCCATCCTGCTAATCATACCGGCTTCCTTTATTTCTCCTTTTTTTAACAGCATTTTTTCCAGTACCTGCGTATAGGCTTTAATACTGGTTACAGGAGTTTTCAACTCATGGCTGGCAATGCCTAAAAAATCATCTTTTTGCTGTTGTAATTGCTTTTGTTCTGTAATATCCGTACATGCGCCTATGTATCCTGAAAAAATGCCATCACTGCGGTGTTGCGGCTTTCCGGTTCCCACGCACCAGTGTGTTGTACCGTCTGCATGGTTTATCCTGAATTCTACTTCGTATGTATTTCTATCGGTCAAATCGCTCAAAAATTTGTTTATCGCTTTTTCCCTGTCTTCTGTAATAATCGAATTTGCCCAGCCTGATCCTAAATGTTCTTCAAAAGAATAGCCGGTCCAATCTATCCAGGTTTGATTTACATAAGTAATATTGCCATTTTCATCAGACATCCATAAAGCCGCAGGCGAGGCGCTGGTAATACTTTTTAATAATTGCTCACTATCAGCAATCTGGGTCATCAATTTTTGTTGTTCCTCCTTTGCCCGTTTTTGTTCGGTAATATCCAAAAGCGTGCCCAGCACACGCTTAGGTTTTGCTCCTTTATTGTAATATACCTTTCCTTCAATCTTTACCCAGTGCAGGGAATCATCCGGCCATATTACCCTGGCCTCATAAAATAATCTCCCTTTAACTATAGCCAATTGGTGAGCATTTTCTCTTAATTCAAGATCATCCGGATGAAAAGCTTTAATATATTTTTTCCGGCTTACAGGTGCATCAAAACCCAATATGTTGGCAGCAGGCTTAGAAGTGATCATTTCGCCGGTTTCCAGGTTCAGATCAAAAGTACCTAACCCTATGGCATCAACGGCCAGCCTTGCTCTTTCCTCTGCCTCCTCTATTTGCTGTTTTGAATTTACCTGTTCCGTAACTTCTGTGGCTACAACAATTACACCGCTTATGGTACCGTCATTTTCACGAAATGGTTCACAAACAAAATTAATGTACACAGTTTCCAACTCTCCGTTGCGCATAATTGGAACTGCTAACCCTTGTCCTTTAAAGGGCACGCCGGTTAAACGTACATTATCCAGCAATTCTTCAAAACCCATTCCTTTTGAATGGGTTAGCACATCAAACAGGGGTTTATGCAACGTGTCTTCTACTGTTTGTCCATATAGAGCACATAGCGGCGGATTAATCAGATCAACAATGTATTCCGGCCCCCTAAATATAGCAATGCCCACCGGAGCCTGCATAAAAGTAGAATAAAGCTGCTGCCGTTGATTTTTAAGTGCTTCAATCCCTGCTTTTTCCCTTTGCGTCAGTTTATTAAGTTCAGTAACATCAGCAGGCGAATGAATAAAATATAGCACTTCTCCGTTATTATCTAATATTGGGGTATTGATGCTGGTCCAATATCGTTCTTCAAATTTGTTAGTACCACGTATAGGAATATCATACCTGTAATTACTCAAGGTATACGGTTTTTTAGTGGTAATAGCTTGTTCAAAGGAAAAAATGGTTCGTTCAATATTTTTAGATACCTCATCTGTCGGGTTAGCCGGAAATGCCGCAAATACGGATTTACCCACCAGTTCTTCACGGGTAGTATTGGTTGCCGATAAATAAGCATCATTAACATCAAGTAT
>JAQBOY010000030.1 GCA_028287805.1 Mucilaginibacter sp. | reverse complement strand
GTTGAACGGGGATTGGAAGTGATCACTTTTTGCTCAATAGCAATAGCAGGAGCAATCCCTTTAATGTAATCTACATCCGGCTTGTTCATACGGCCCAAAAACTGGCGCGCGTACGATGATAAGCTTTCTACATAACGTCGCTGCCCCTCAGCATATAAAGTATCAAAAGCGAGTGATGATTTACCAGAACCAGACATACCCGTAACTACAACCAGTTTGTTTTTAGGTATAGCCACATCCATATTTTTAAGGTTGTGTACCCGGGTGCCTTTTATAATAATATTTTGTTGCGGATCTTTTTCTATTTCTGTATTCATAGTTGTTCATTGTCCATAGTAGATTGTTCATGAGTATACTATAATCCACGAACTATCAACCATAGGCTTTCTCAAAATGCAAAAATCCTAAAATATTTAGCAGTATCCAAATAGGTTTGTGTTTACTAAGCCTGGTGGCTGTAGTTAAAAAAAATAGTTGCAATCAGCTGACTATTTTATTTAAAAACATTAGCTATTTAATTTTAATCTGTTTAATTTTATCGGACTGAATTTTTATTAAAGTTAATTTTTTTAAACAAATGCGGTATTTTTAACTATTTTTAACTAAATTTAGTTGTTTATTAGCATATAATTTGTTTTATTTGATATAATATTTCACAACAATAAGGAGACCCCCTATAGATTAAACTCTACTCAACATATTTAATTTTAATTTAAACTAAGTAGTAGTTTTCTATGGATTTTCAATTGCAAAGTGATCAGGATCTAATCCATCAGTACATTAACGGTGAAGAGAAGGGACTTGTTGAATTACTTCGTCGTTATCAATCAAAAATTTATACTTCTATATATCTATTAGTTAAGGATGAGTATCTTGCTGAAGATATTTTTCAGGATACTTTTATTAAAGTTATTAACACGCTAAAAACTAATAAATATAACGAAGAAGGTAAATTTTTACCCTGGGTAACGCGTATTGCGCACAACCTGGTGATTGACCATTTTAGGCGCGAGAAACGTGCACCAATGGTGAGTAACGGCGATGACTTCGATATTTTTGAAGTGCTGGGTAATTATGATGAAAGTACTGAGGACCGTATGGTTCGTGAACAAACCCACAAAGATTTAAAAGTTTTAATCCAAATGTTACCTTCCGAGCAAAAGGAAGTACTCATTATGAGACATTTTGGAGATATGAGCTTTAAAGAAATTGCCGACATTACTGATGTAAGCATCAATACCGCCCTGGGCCGCATGCGCTATGCCCTCAATAACCTGCGTAAAATGATGCAAAGTAAAGAGATGAGTTTGAAGAATTAACAGGTATCATCTGATTATCAAAGATTTAAAACAGGCATTTAAGCTTATAGAATTTTAATTGCCTGTTTTTTATCTTCGTCTTAACCTGATTAAGTAGCCCGTTACATCTTAGCCGTATATTTTGCTTAAATAATTTCATTTATTTTTCATTTAATCAAAATATAATTCATTAGCTTTCGTTATTAATTAAAACAATTTCAAAAAGCTTATGGATGAAACTTTTACATTAAACGGGCTCCATAACCAGACTGAGATGAAAAAATCAGATGTAACAGAAAACCTGGAGGGCGACGACTTGATATTTTATCATTCGCTCCGTGCAGATTTGGATTCTTTAAAGAAAAAACCAAAATTGCAAACTATCCATTACATTCTTGACCATTCTAAAAGTCTGCGTTAGTAATAGCCCAGGTAAAAAGCCCGGAGTAAATATATTTTACTCCGGGCTTTTTTTACCTTCTTTCCGCAGAGAAGATGGGTGCATACTACTCCAAGCCGCAAAAACCCAGTGCAGCTATCTAAAATAACGCTAATTAAATCTTAGAGTTACTATTTTTACTCCATGCTTAGATCTGAACGTTATCGTCACTTTGTTGATTATTTTTCAAAACACCAGCCTAACGTAGTTACTGAACTGCATTATTTATCACCCTATCAGTTGCTGGTAGCTGTTATTCTTTCGGCGCAATGTACAGATAAACGGATCAACCAGGTTACACCAGCGCTTTTTGAACGTTTTCCTACCCCTGCCAGCTTAGCCGCATCTACCCCCGAAGAAGTTTTTACTTATATACGAAGTGTAAGCTATCCTAACAATAAAGCTAAACATCTGGTTGGAATGGCTAAAATGCTTGTTGAAGTGTTTAATGGTGAAGTACCGTCGGCCCTTGAAGATTTGCAAAAGATGCCGGGCGTTGGTCGTAAAACTGCTAATGTTATAGCTTCGGTAGTATTTGACGCGCCGGCAATAGCGGTGGATACGCATGTTTTCAGGGTGGCTAACCGCATAGGCTTAACCACCAACGCCCGTACACCGCTTGCGGTTGAAAAGCAGCTAATAGATTATTTGCCTAAAGAAACCTTAGGTATTGCACACCATTGGCTAATATTACATGGCCGGTATATTTGTATTGCGCGCAGCCCCAAATGTGAAATATGCCCTTTAACCTGGTTTTGCAGGTATTATGAACGTGCACATACGGAAACCGCTTTGTTAAAAGCAGAGGCATTAAAATTAAAAAAGGCAAAAGAGGCTAAAAAGAAAAAAACTTTAAATGTAATAAGTAAGGAACTGGCCAGGCGCAGTGTGGATAAAAGTTAGTTGATTAGGTTGAATAAGTTGATTAAGTTAGCGTTAGAATAGTTTGCTTAAGTTAACAATGGTCTATTTAACTTATCCAATATAAATACTAAAAAAATTAGTATTTTTTAAATAAAAGCACTACATTTGTTACAGATAATTTTAAGATGAGTAACGCAGAAAAATTAAAAGCATTGCAGCTTACATTGGATAAGCTGGAAAAATCATACGGAAAAGGCACCATTATGAAGCTGGGCGATTCTGTTATTGAACCTACTGAAGTCATATCAACCGGTTCATTAGGCCTTGACATAGCGCTGGGCGTTGGCGGTTTGCCTAAAGGACGTGTAGTTGAGATATATGGGCCGGAATCATCCGGTAAAACCACTTTGGCTATTCACGCTATTGCCGAATCGCAGAAAAAAGGCGGTATTGCCGCGTTTATTGATGCAGAACACGCATTCGATCGTTTCTATGCTAAAAAATTAGGTGTTGATGTGGAGAACCTGCTGATATCACAACCTGATAACGGCGAGCAGGCTTTAGAAATTGCAGATAACCTGATCCGTTCGGGAGCCATTGATATTTTAGTTATTGACTCGGTTGCCGCATTAGTACCTAAAGCTGAAATTGAAGGTGAAATGGGCGACTCAAAGATGGGTTTACATGCCCGCTTAATGTCGCAGGCGTTGCGTAAGCTAACCGGCACCATTAGCAAAACAGGCTGTTGCTGTATATTTATTAACCAGTTACGTGATAAAATAGGTGTAATGTTTGGCAATCCCGAAACTACTACCGGTGGTAATGCCCTTAAATTTTATGCTTCAGTACGCCTGGATGTACGCCGTATATCACAGATAAAGGATAGTGACGAAGTTTCAGGTAACCGTGTTAAAGTAAAAATTGTAAAAAACAAAGTAGCACCGCCTTTCCGT
>JAQBOY010000495.1 GCA_028287805.1 Mucilaginibacter sp. | reverse complement strand
TAGTTTTTATAATAATCCTAAAAATTATATAAATTCACTTAAAATATCCTTTCTTAACCTCAATTATTCCTAATAATGAAAAAAGTTTACGCTTATGTGTTATATGTTATAAGCTTACCGGTAATTTCAGTGGGAGTATGTAGCGCACAGTCAACCGCCCTTGCGTTAAAATCGCCTCAAAAAAACGTGATAGTTGATGGAAACGCTGAAGAATGGGGCGATTCTTTAAGCTATTATAATCCTGAAAAAAAAATTCATTATGCCCTCGCCAATGATAATACCAATATCTTTTTGGTAGTAAAAACAAACGATCCTGTTCAGGAAAGCAATATTTTAAATGCCGGGCTTACTTTTAGTATTGATACCAAAGGCAGAAAGAGATCCGCTTTTCGTACAACATTCCCGGTAAATGAATCAGGAATACCAACCCCGCTTGCAGGAATTGAATCGAAGGACCAAAAAGCAATGAAAGCTACTTTTAGTAAGTTAAAAAAAATAGAGGTTAGCGGATTTAAAGACATTAGTGACAATTACATTGGCACCACAAATACTTATGGTATACAGGTAGCTATAAATTATGATGAAAAGGGAAATCTGGTTTATGAAGAAGCTATACCTTTAGCGCTTTTTAATGCCGGCGAACTTGTTAAAAATGAGTGGTCATTTAATATTAAATTAAATGGGCTGGAAAAGCCTGTTGTGGTAAACAGCCAAAATAATGATGTTACCGGAACTCCTATTGCCCGGGGTGGTGGTGGCGGACGCGGAGGGAGATCAGCTACCGGCCCGGGTTCGGGTTCCTTTCCAAAAGCTGATATTACCAATAATCAAAACACCCCTTCAATAGACTTTTGGGGCAAATTTAATTTAGCGAAATCACAATAGTAGTTTGCCGTTTTTCATTCGCTGATGGGTCAAAACTCATTTTTCCACATCATACTTTCAACAGGCCGTGTTGTAGGGTTATTATATTTAGCATTATTCTTTTTGTTATACAGCAATTCAATCTCACCTTCAACAACAAAATATATAAGCTGGCCTATAGGCATACCGGCATAAATTTTTACCGGCTGGGTACATGATATTTCTAAAGTCCAGGTATTACAAAAGCCTACATCACCTTTACCTGCAGTTGCATGTATATCAATACCTAACCTGCCGGTACTTGATTTTCCTTCTAAAAAAGGAACATGCCGGTGTGTTTCAGTATATTCCATGGTTACACCTAAATAAAGTGTATTGGGCTGTAAAACAAAACCATCCTTCGGTATTTCGAAACCCGTAATCTCATTATGTAGTTTAGCATCTAAAACCCGGTCACGATAGGTTGCTAAATGTTTTCCTAAATGAACATCATAAGAGTTGGTGCCTAAACACTCCCGTTTAAATGGTTCAATAATTATAGTACCTCTATCTATTTCTTCAAGTATGCGCTTATCTGATAATATCATGACGGGGGATGTTATTTGCCCGAAATTAGAATTAATTGACATAACTTTGCTATCCTTTTTGCAATTTTACTTTATGGCTATAGCATACCGGCAACGGATTGATGATGATACAGAATTTGCCCTCTGGAAGATTGAAGAAAAGGCTGATGACCTGTATAATCAATTACAGCTTGATAAAGGGGAAAAGGCCTATGTTGAAACAATTAGTAACGGCAAACGCAACCTGCACTGGCTAAGTACACGTGTTTTACTACGTAAAATGCTGCTTACTGACGAATACATTGATTGTAAAGTAGATGAGCATGGCAAACCTTACCTCGTAAGCCTCCCTTATCATATCTCTTTTAGTCATTCGTTTGATTATGCCGCGGTAATGATCAGTAAAAAACGGCCGGTTGGGATAGATATTGAACAGATTAAAGAAAAGGTAGAACGAATAGCGCATAAGTTTATGCGTAATGCAGAACTCGATTTTATTAATGAAGAACACAAAACGCAGCATTTATATGCCTGCTGGTGCGCTAAAGAGGCTGTTTATAAATGTAACGGGCAAAAAGAAATATCGTTTATAGAGAATATTGTATTAAGCCCCTTTGACTTTGATAAGCAAGGGACAATAAAAGCTTGTTTGCATAAAGGAGAAAAGATTTTGAATTACCAGGTAGAGTACCTCCAATATGAAGATTATATGATTGGGTTTGTAACCGGGTGAGCGTATGAAAAATAAAAAAGTAAAGGTGCAGGATTGGGGGTTAATTGACTATAAAGAGGCCTGGGATAAACAGGAAGCTTTATTTGCCGATACCGTTAAATTAAAAATAGCCATTCGTGAAAGACAAACTATTGCAGTAGGTGATGCAGAGGATGAGGTTATAGCAACACCCAATTATTTGATATTTTGTGAACACCAGCATGTATATACTTTAGGCAAAAGTGGTAAACCCGAACATTTGTTATTGGATGAAGCCGGCTTAAAACAAAAAAATGCGGTTTACTACCCTATCAATCGCGGGGGCGATATTACTTATCATGGTCCGGGGCAATTGGTATGTTATCCGATACTTGACCTGGATAACTTTTTCACAGATATACATTTATACCTGCGTACGCTGGAAGAGGCCGTTATATTAACCCTGGCTGATTATGGCTTAAAAGCAGGGCGCTACCCCGGTTATACCGGCGTATGGTTTGACGCGGATAATGAGCATGCCCGTAAAATATGTGCAATGGGTGTACGCTGCAGCCGTTGGGTAACTATGCATGGGCTGGCGCTTAATGTAAATACTGATATGGATTATTTTAATAACATGATTCCATGCGGTATAGATGATAAGGCGGTAACCTCCATGCAAAAAGAATTGGGGACAGCTATTGATATTAACGAAGTTAAAAAAAACCTGACACGTCATATTTCCGTATTGTTTGATATGGAATTGGTATGAAATTGTTATATGCTGTTCTACTTTTAATAAACGCCCTATTCTCATGTACAAAAAAGGCAGAAACAGCTATGCTCAGTAATACAAGCAGTAATAATTCAATTAGTCCGGCTTCTGCAAATACCGTTTCCTTTTTGGCTTTAGGCGACTCCTATACCATTGGTGAATCAGTTTTACCTGCCCAATCTTTCCCTTATCAGCTTGCAGCACAACTCAGCAATAATTATAGCGTAGAAAACCAACTATTATTGCTGCTACAGGTTGGACAACTGATAACTTAATAACAGTAATTAACCGCGATAGCATTGCAAACAAAAAATTTGATTTTGTTACGCTGCTTATAGGAGTAAATGATCAGTATCAGGGACTCAGCCAAGCCAACTACCGTACAAAGTTTGCCCAAGTCTTAAGTACAGCCATCGCTTTTGCAGATCATAATAAAACAAGGGTTTTTGTGCTTTCTATTCCTAACTATGGCGTAACGCCTTTCGCCGCAGGGCGGAACAATGTTATAGCACCACAAATTTATCAGTTTAATGCCATTAACAGGGATGAGAGCCAAAAAGCGG
>JAQBOY010000484.1 GCA_028287805.1 Mucilaginibacter sp. | reverse complement strand
CGACTAAAAATTTTTACCTGGCATATTCATGGCAGCTATCTTTATTATTTATCACAAGGAAACTATGACCTTTATATACCTGTTAAAGAAGACAAATCAGAAGGATATTATGGTAAAGGAGAAACCTTCCCGTTTGGTGAAAATGTACATGAGATACCTGCTGGCGAAGTAAAGAACCTGAAGTTTAACTGTATTTTGTTTCAATCACGAAAAAACTATAGTACAGATCAGTATGAAATTCTTTCTGCAGAACAAAGAGCGTTACCTAAAATATATCTTGAGCATGACCCACCGCAGGAACATCCTGTAAATACCCGCCATATTGTAGATGATCCTTATACATTGCTTGTACATGTAACCAACTTTAACCAATTAATGTGGGATAACAACAGAACGCCAACCCGTGTAATTGATCATGGTGTTATTGTACCCTCCAATGTTACCTATTCCGGCGAAAAGGAACGGGGAATAGTGGTAATAAATAATATTCAGAGAAGGGGCAGACGCCTGGGGCTTGACGTTTTTTTAAAAGTTAGAGAACAAGTGCCGATAGATCTTATAGGTATGGGTGCTGAAGAATTAGGCCTGGGCGAAATTAAACATGGTCAGCTACCTGAATTTGTGAGCAAATACCGCTTCTTTTTCAATCCTATCCGGTATACCAGTCTTGGCCTGGCCGTATGTGAAGCCATGATGATGGGGATACCCGTTATTGGCCTGGCCACTACAGAAATGGTTACAGCAATTGATAACGGTATATCAGGTTATGTGCACACAGATATTAATTATCTGATTGATAAAATGCACGCTCTGTTAAGAGATAAAAAGCTGGCAGAGCAGTTAGGTTGCGAAGGACAAAAAACGGCCAATCAGCGATTTAATATTAAACGATTTACCGGCGATTGGGAAGATGCTTTCAACTATGTCGTATCCAAAAGATCAGCATCTGATATAGTCCTCTCCTGATTCGTTTTTGCAGCTACGCATTCAATTTAAAATCTTATAAATATTAAAAATCAATGGAAAACTTAAATGACAAAGTTATCTTAATTACGGGGGGTGCCCAGGGCCTTGGTAAAGCAACCAGCTTAATACTTGCTCAAGCTGGCGCAACAGTTATTATTGGCGATATACAGGAAGAAAAAGCCAAAGTTGTAGTGGATGAAATTAATAGCAGCAATGGCAAGGCTGTTTTTTACAAGCTCGACCTTAGCGATGAAAAAAACGTGGAAGATATTATTGGTAAAATTAAAAGCGAGTACGGCAGATTGGATGCGTTGGTTAACAATGCCGGTATAGATTTTACCAAATCAATCCTTGAGCTTTCCGTATCAGAATGGGATAGCGCTATGAATGTTAACCTGCGCGGGCCATTTCTTACTTCAAAATTTGCGCTTCCAATAATGGCAGAGAAAAAAAGCGGGCATATTATCAATGTCATTTCTACGGCTTCATTAAGGGCATGGACTGAAGCTTCTGTATATCATGCCAGTAAATGGGGCTTGCGTGGTTTTACCCAGGCCTTATTTACTGAAGCACGAAAATTCAATGTTAAAGTAACCGGGTTAATAGCAGGTGGAATGAGGACTCCGTTTCTGTTAGACAGATTCCCGGATATTCCACCGCAAAATCTACAGGATCCTGAAAATGTAGCTCAAAAAATTAAATATATCCTGTTAGATAATTCAGATACTATTGTACCTGAGCTATTGGTACTTCCATTACAGGAAACGTCGTGGCCATGAAAAATGATTGAAATAAAAAGGACTAAAACAGAGAGTTAGGGGCTAAGTAAGAGCGTTATTAATCCTATTGTAATGAATACGGCATATCACCAAATTATAGATCAGTTTCAGCATGTCAGGGTGTTGGTTATTGGAGACACCATTCTGGATACTTATCTAAAAGGCAACAGTACGCGCCTTTCACCAGAAGCTCCCGTACCGGTAGTTAATATTTCCAGCCGTACAGATGTTGTGGGCGGAGCTGCTAACATTGCAGTTAATTTTAAAGCATTAAATGCAAATGTTACTTTTCTTTCTGCCGTTGGTGATGATGATGAGGCAGATAAAACTTTTCAACTGCTTGAAAGATCAGGAATAGCTACCGATCATATTTTCAAAGAAACCGGCAGAAAAACCACGGTTAAAACCCGGGTAATGTCGCAATCGCAAATACTGGTCCGGTTTGATTATGGCACCCAAAATCCAATTAACCAGCAAACAGAACAGCAAATAATTAATTACCTTAAGCATAATTATACCGGGTTTGATATAGTTATGGCAGGCGATTACTACGGTGGTATTCTTACACCTGCTATAATTAAAGTGTTGGAAGAGCTGCAAAAAAGTACACCCCGGTTTTTTGCGATTGATTCTAAAGATCTGTACAGTTTCAGAAATATTGAGCCAACCTTAGTAAAGCCTAACTATTTTGAGGGTGTAAAACTACTTGGAGTAGCTCACAAAACCACTGAACGTGCCGAGCAAATGCAAAAGTACGGTAAAGAGCTTTATGAAAAAACAGGTGCCCAAATAGTTGCACTTACATTAGATGCCGATGGCGCAGTGATATTTGAAGACGGTAGTTTTAGCTACCGTTCTTATGCGCACCATCTTCCCGGAGCAAGTGTAATTGGTGCAGGTGATACTTTTATCAGTGCCTTTAGCCTGGCTATGTTTATTCATGCAGACATCCCTTTAGTAACAGAAATTGCAACAGTAGCAGCCGCTATTGCTGTTAATAAAGAAGGAACCGCACCTTGTAACCGCCATGAGGTACGCTCATTCTTTTCTGTTCAAAATAAGTATATAGTGCATGTAAATGAACTTAAAAAATTGGCCGAAATTTATGAAGCACAAGGCAAACGCATTGTATTTACTAACGGTTGCTTTGATATTTTGCATAGTGGACATGTAAATTACCTGAGCCGGGCGAAAAAACTGGGCGATGTATTGATAGTAGGATTAAATAGTGATGATAGCATTAAAAGGTTAAAAGGCGAAGACAGGCCTATTAATCCACTGGAAGACCGGATGGAAGTGCTTTCGGCTCTTAGTTCAATTGATCATATTATTTCTTTTGAGGAAGATTCGCCGGTTGACCTGATCAAAGCAGCGCGTCCGCATATTTATGCTAAAGGGGGTGATTATTCAAAAGAAACACTGCCTGAAGCATCATTGGTGGAAGAGCTGGGCGGCAAAATTGTGTTTGTGCCATTAGTGCCTGATCACTCCACAACAAGCATTATCAGGCGAATTAATAATGGAAAGTCGCTAAAAATACCCCAGTTAAGTATGTAAAATCTTTTTGAATTTCTCTGTCAATGATCAACATTATCTCTGTAAAGAAGGAAATTTCAGTTATTATGCCGGTGTATAACCAGGCACATTTTATTAAACGGGCAATTGAAAGCTTACAATTGCAAAATTACCAGTTGTGGAAGTTGTTAATTATTAATGATGGCTCAACAGATGATTTAATAAATGTAATAGATGAATATCTTGAGGATGACCGGATTAAATATTTCGAAAATAAAACCAATATAGGGCTTGGCGCAAGTTTGAACCTTGGATTAAAAAATGCAAGCTATGACCTTATTGCCTATCTGCCGGCTGATGATGTTTTTTATAAAGATCACCTGTTGAATTTATTAGAGGCTTTTAAAGATCCTGATACTATTTTAGCCTATTCAGGCGTAAGGCATCACTACAATAAGATTGCAGAGGAAGAAATTTCGGGTTATCCAATTCAGTTAGTACAAGTATTGCATGGTAAAACTATTGACCGCTGGATGGAAAGAGAAGAGCTGGTAACTGACGATCTGTACAGAATGTTCTGGAATAAGCTGGAAGCCCGGGGCAAATTTGCAGCTACCGGAAAAATAACCTGTGAATGGGTGAACCATCCGCACCAAAGGCATAAAATTATTCAGGACCCTGAAGGCGGTATTAATCCCTATAAATTATTTTACGGGGTAAAGCAGCCTTTACGTTTCCATAGCACGATGGGTAATTTTATTGACGAAATAACCTACTTTAAACCTTTCAGGAGGCGTAAAAAAAACGCCATGTCCAGGGATGGTTTAAAAATTGTATTGGTAGGTGAACTTGCTTATAATTCAGAACGAGTTGTCGCGCTGGAAGAACAGGGACATCAATTATATGGCTTATGGATGCGAAGCCCGCATTGGTATAATAGTATTGGTCCGCTTCCATTTGGGAATATAGAAGATATTGAGTACAAAAACTGGCAGCAGCGCATTGCCGAGATTGAACCTGATATTATTTATGCTCAGCTTAATTGGCAGGCTGTTCCTTTCGCACACGAAATTCTTACAGGTAATACCGGGGTGCCTTTTGTTTGGCATTTTAAGGAGGGGCCTTTTATTTGTTTAGAAAAAGGAACATGGGGACAACTGATCGAACTGTACAATAAATCTGACGGGCAAATTTATACCAGTCCCGAAATGCGTGATTGGTTCATGCAGTTTGTTCCATCTGATGAATCTTCAACCTTAGTTTTAGATGGCGACCTGCCTAAAAAAGAATGGTTTAAAACAGCGGTATCACCCCGGCTTTCAGCTACTGATGGCGAAATACATACGGTTGTTCCGGGTAGGCCAATAGGGCTGCATCCCCACACCGTGGCTGATTTAGCCCGATACAAAATTCACCTTCACTTTTATGGCGATTTTACACATAGGCAGTGGAAAGAATGGATAGCTAAAACACATATACTGGCACCCGGATATCTGCATATCCATTCAAACGTAACACAGGAAAACTGGGTTAAAGAGTTTTCACAGTATGATGCAGGCTGGCTTCATTTTTTTGAAAGCGAGAACCATGGCGAACTGATGCGAGCCAATTGGGATGACCTGAATTATCCTGCGCGAATGGCTACGTTGGCATTGGCCGGATTACCCATGTTGCAGCGGGATAATTCAGGTCATATTGTAGCCATTCAAACCTTAATAAAAGATCACGATCTGGGAATCTTTTTTAATTCCATGGAAGAATTAAGTGCACAGTTAAGGGATAAGAAAAGAATGCAGCAGCTTAGAGAAAATGTTTGGAATAAACGGATGATGTTTTGTTTTGATAACCATGTTAAAAGCTTAGTCTCTTTCTTTAGAGAGGTTATTGAAAATAAAAAGGCATCCCTGGGAGGCCAAAAGGCAATTGCCTCCTGAATATCTTTAAACAAGGTATTCAGGAGCGTTTACCTCCCTGTTCATTATGGTTGTAGGCAGTTCAAGATGATAGGCGCCTGAAGGGATTAAGCCAAATCCTCCGTGTTCTTTCATTAACCTGTGTTGTGCCAGCACATCTTCGCCGCAATGTTCCTCGGGCAGTTGTTCCCAAAAGCTGAAGCCACCGGTTTCTCTTAGTTTTTTAGTATCATACAAAATACAGCCTCCTACCCATGCAATTTTATATTTTTTCTGCTGATGAGGTGTAATATTCAATTTTTGCCCCACATGTAAAATGTTAGCCGCATTATGTAGTGGATAACGCATCCACTCCTTGGTGCCGGGGCGTATTGTTTCAGGTTGCACTTTATCTTCCCAAAATTCAATGGCATGCTGATGAGGCCGTACATCATTAAGATAGCTTAACCCAATTAAAGCCATACCGCAAAAGCCTGTCTTTTCTTCTTCAAGCGCTTTAAGCATACGGCCAATAACATCAGGTTCCAGCACTACATCATCATCCATAAAGAGGGAATAATCACCGCTTGCATGGTCAAGCAGGAACTGCCGCTGATGGGCAATTCCCTTTTTAGGTATATTATATAAGACCTTTACCGGATGACTATGAAGTTCAAGAATACGGATTAGGGTTTGGATAGTCAGGTCATTTCCGGCAAATGAATCACTTTGATCAGAAACGATGACTTCAAAATCCCTGTAAGTTTGGGCAGTTAAAGCCGTTAAGGCGGCAATAAGTGCATTTAAACGGTTATAAGCAGGGATAAGAACAGAAATTTTCCGGGCCATACTATTAAATATTTATTAAACAGGTGATTTTATTTCAGTAAATACTAACAGTTCCTGCAAGGCTTGTTTTACTTCTTCAACACTGATATTGGCGGTAAATGAAGTTTTATGATCACAATGAGCACTATTAAAATTAGCCTGCATACAATCTGTACGGCAAAGCGGGCAGTATGGATCCCAGGAGATAAGGGAGCGATGCAGGCTTGCGGTCATGGGTATAGCCGTAACACTGTTTACAGTCCAGAATATGCCTAACGAAGGGGTTTGCAATGCCCGGGCAAGATGCAGCGGGCCTGTATCATTTGAAACTATAATATCTGCTAATGACAGCAAACCCGTTAAGCCCCCGAGTGGCAGGTTGCCGCAAAGGTCATAAATATCAGCAGGACGGGTAACGTGCGTAAGTATTTGTTCCATAATCGGACGTTCAAATTCTACACCCGACAGATATACCTGGTAACCCTGTTCGGCCAAAAAATCTGCAATTGCGGCAAAGTTCCTGGCAGGCCAGCGCCTTCGTGGATCCGAAGCGCCGGGGTGAATAACAGCAATAGGCTTTTGCTCGGGCTGCTGACGTAGTACCGCATTGGCTTCAGCCAGATCTTTTTCTGTTACAGTAATACGAGGTTCAATATTTTTTGTAGTTGCACCCACATAGGATACTACTTCCAGAAACCGGAGGATCTCGCTGTAAGCGTTAATGTAAGGAATATTAATATCAAGCGGTACTGCATTTGGTGTTTTCAGCCCTACGTTTAGCTTTGCATCTAATTTTTTCAAAAATGGATTTGAATAAAATCCTCCGCCATGAATTTGGAAAGCGATATCAAAAGCCTCCTCTTGCATTCGCTGGAAAAAGGCCTCAGTAAAATCTTCATCCGGTATCAAATCTTCCAGCTCACCTATTCCGGGATATGGTGGTATAACTTCTACCCGGTCAACGGGGCCGGGCCGGCCGGTTAAAAAGTCTTTATGCCAGACCTTTCCTAAATATACTATTTCTGCATCCGGAAAAGTTTCACGCAAGGCCTGCAGGGCAGGTAATGTAAAAATGAAGTCGCCCAAAGCATTAACTCTCAATACTGCAATCTTCTTAGGCATAACAATAA
>JAQBOY010000482.1 GCA_028287805.1 Mucilaginibacter sp. | reverse complement strand
GCTACTGCCGTATATACGACGGAAGAGTTAATTATTCAAACCGCCAATGATGCCATGATCCGTTTTTGGGGTAAGGACCGAAGTGTGATCGGCAAGTCCTTGATCGAGGCGGTACCTGAATTGGTTGGGCAGCCCTTTTTTGACCTGCTTAAAGAGGTGTGGCGTACCGGAATTACTTATACGGCGACAGATATGCCAGCACGGCTGCGTATAAACGATGAACTGCAATGGTCATATTACGATTTTGAATATAGGGCCATCAAAAATGAGCAAGGCAATACTTACTGTATCCTGCACACAGCAACGGATGTTACCGCGCATAACTTAAACCGGTCGACCATACAGGAAAATTTACAAAGAGAGCAAATATTAACTGAAGAACTGGCCGCGGTCAATGAGGAACTCGCCAGTACGAATGAGGAACTGAACTCCAGCAATGAAGAACTGCTAACCTCAAACGAGGAATTATCTTTTTCCAGGGAGAAATTGGCGGAGTTAAATGCACAACTGGAGGTTCGGGTGAGAGAGCGTATTAAGGCATTAGAAGAAAGTGAAGCCAGCCTGCGCACCCTGGTCATGACCGCGCCATATGCGCTGATGATCCTACGTGGGCGCGACTGGATCATCGAATTGGTGAACTGGCAAATGGCGAACCTATGGGACAAGACCCTGGAGGAGGTTACCGGCAAACCATTGCTGATGATTTTACCCGAACTGGAAGGTCAGCCATTCCCAGACCTTTTAAAGCAGGTATATGAAACAGGTGTTGCTTATGGCCAGGAAGAGGAAGTTTTTTTCCTGAATACACCAGAGGGACAAAAGAAAAAATACGTCAGCTATCATTATGACCCCATGTTCAATCAGGAAGGGCTGGTTACTGGTATCATCGTCGCTGGCGAGGATATTACAGAAAAGGTAGAAGCCAGGCATTTGCTGGAAAAAAGTTACCAGGAGCAGCAGGTATTGAACGAAGCGCTGGCGGCGAACAACGAAGAACTGCTATCTATTAACGAAAGACTGGCCGTTTCTCAAAAACAATTGAAGTTAACGATAAACCGGTTGGAAACGAGTGAAGCGCGCATCCGTTACATGCTGGCGGATGCGCCGGTGGCCATTAGCATACTTTCCGGGCGTGAACTGATCGTGGAATCAGCCAACAGGAAGATGCTCGAAATATGGGGAAAAACAGCTGCCGTTATTGGAGTCCCATTAGCGAAAGCGCTTCCTGAACTGGATGAATTAGGACAACCCTTTTTAAAAATACTGGATGATGTGATGACCACCGGGCAGGCATTTTACGCCAATGAGATCGTGGCGCTGCTGGAACACCGCGGAGTAGTGGAAGAAATTTACGTTAATTTCGTTTATTATCCGGTTCAGGAAGCTAATGGTACTATTAATAGTATCATTGTTGTTGCAACTGATGTTACCGAACAGGTAAAATCAAGGCAGCTTATTGAAGCAACGGGGGCCCGCTTCCGGTTTTTGTTAAATGCAATTCCCCAGCAGGTTTGGACCGCAGCCCCAGACGGTACTTTAAATTATGTTAACCAGGTGGTATGTGATAATTTTGGTTATAACAGCGAAGAGATTGTAGGCCATGGCTGGAAAAAATTTATTCACCCGGATGATCTTGCTGAATACATGGAAAAATGGATCAAAGCAGTTACTTCCGGAACAGAATACGTGGTAGAATTCAGGCTGCTGTTTAAGGATAATACTTATAAATGGCATCTGGCCAGGGCATTACCGCTGATAGAAGAGGAGCAGGTTACCTTATGGCTGGGCACCAATACCAATATCGAGATTCAGAAAAGTAATGAGCAAAAAAAGGATGAATTCCTGTCCATTGCCAGTCATGAACTGAAAACGCCGCTTACCAGCATTAAGGCTGTTATCCAGATGATACAGAGGTATAAGGATCCGGCAAAGTTGGAGCCGTTTATTAAAAAATCAGCAGAACATATTGCCCGTCTTGAAAAACTGATCAATGATCTGCTGGACGTCACCAAGATCAATGCGGGCAAGATTATTTATAATATGGAGCCCTTCGGTTTTATTCAGATGCTCCGGGACAGTATTGCTAATATCCAGTATACAGCCGCTCATGAGCTTATCCTGGAAAGCAATGAAGAAATTACCTATACAGGTGACCGTTTCCGTTTAGAACAGGTCATGAACAACTTTTTAACGAATGCCATTAAATATTCACCCGGTGCAGATAAAGTAATTATCAGATGCAAAACAGACCAGGAGGGTATTATTGTATCGGTACAGGATTTTGGTATCGGTATTGAACCCGAAAACCTCGACCGGCTGTTTGACCGCTATTACCGGGTAGATAATACAGCCATGCGGTTTGAGGGACTTGGACTTGGGCTGTTCATTTCAGCAGAAATTATCAAACGGCATAACGGTAGTTTTTGGATCGAGAGTGAACCGGATAAGGGCTCTATATTTTATTTCAGATTGCCCCTATCGCTGTCGGCGGCTAAGCAGCAGGTTGTTCAAACTGATACCTTTTACAGGGCCAATCATCTGACGATCAGTTACAATCAGACACACAACCGTTTGGATGTGGACTGGATCGGTTTTCAGGATGTAGCGTCTGTAAAAAAAGGCTGCATGCTAATGCTCGATTATCTTATTAAAAATCACTGTGACAGGGTCGTTAACGATAATAGACATGTCCTGGGCAACTGGTCAGAGGCGGTAGATTGGGTGGGCAATACCTGGTTTCCGATGATGGAAAAGGCCGGCCTCAGATATTTCGCTCATCTGCTTTCGCCTAGTACATTCAGCCGGCTGTCTGCCAAAAAAAGCATTGATATGATGGCAGGGATCATCACTACCCAATATTTTACAGAAATAGAACAGGCCAGGAAATGGATAAACGAAAGACCTTCTTAAATTTGGCTTAAACGCCGGCTTTTGTTTACAGGTTAAAGATCAGGATTAAAACTAACTTTGATACCGTAAGTAGAAACCCCGGGATGGTCAAGATAATTTAACCTCCTGACCACATCTACACGTAAAATTTTTAAAATATTTCCGATGCCGGCTCCAACTTCAATATAGGGTGTATTGCCTAACGCATAAGTACCATTTGCTCCATTGACACCTGTGGGGAACTGGTATAAATTTTTAGTGTAAAGGGGATTGTTTTCATTGCGCAATCCGCCATACAACATTTTAAAAGACAGATATTCCCTCCACTTAAGATGTGATATCAATGGTATCTTATTCAGGAAAAAACCGCTAAAGCTATGAGTTACGTTAAGGCCTGCGTAATGATCACTCACAAACTCCAGATAATTCATCATATTATAGGCATTGTCGCTATATGCGATAGATTGATTAGCCGGGCTAATATTCAGCAATGGAAATGGAACCTTTCCGGCTAAAAAGCCACCCAGTAACGTAATGTCTGTATAACCTAATTGCGACATATAAAACCGCTTAAAAATATTGGCATCTATACGGGTATAATTGTACGATCCATTGAGAATACCTTTAAAACCATGGGCAATCTGCATATTAAAAATAGGGTATTTACTATAAATGGTATGGCGGTACATTGTTCCCTGCATAATTTGTTCATGAGGCGCGTACCGTAAACCTAAATTAAGTTCACTGGTGGTTAAATTATGTATAATGCTGTTATTAGGATCATTAAACTGATAAAGCAAGGTTCCCGCTGCACTTTGAGTCCAGTTTTTGAAGCCCATATTGTATGAAAAATGGTTTTCAAAATCTTTTACATATCCAAGGCTGAAGGTAGTGTTATAGATCCAGTAATTAGTCGTACCCCTATGAAATGATGATAACGTACTTGGTGCGTCAACGGTTACTCCTCCCGGCACACCTATATCATACTGATAGCTGATTTTAAAATAGTCATTTGGAAAACGATAATAAGGTGTCTTGTTTAAAGAATAATAGGTACTCCAATTATACTTTAACTGCTTGTCTTGAGTACCGTAGGCTGCATAACCTTCCAGGTAAATAGATTTGTTAAATTCAGAGGTGGTCCTTCCACCTACCTTAAATCTTGAACCTTCCACAGAATTAAAGGAATAAACATCACCCACCAATCCCAACTGCACCGGCCCAAGGTCGGCAAACCCGCCGGTCAGGGTCGATGCAATCCATGAGGCCCTTTTAAAAGAAGGCATATTTTCCAGTTTGTTAACATGGGCATATACCTGTGCCTGCTGAGGTGTAAGTGTATCAGCGCGATGCTGCTGCCAATAGCTGGTATCTGACTGATTGGAATTTGCAGCCGTTTGTACGCTTTTACCCTGGTAAAATGCAGGAGGAAGCGGGGCGTTTAATTTATAGTTAGAATAAAAAACCGTTCGTTCACCAAATACTCCTGTGCCTTTATTTTTTAAAATGCCAAAATCAGCTTTTACATCACTCTTACTCAGGTAATAACGCCCGGTAGGATTGTGCCCAAAATCTAAGC
>JAQBOY010000086.1 GCA_028287805.1 Mucilaginibacter sp. | reverse complement strand
TTTCCTGGTTATTTAGCACACCGCTTTTTTGGTAATCACCTACTCTTTTTTCAAAGAAATTGGTTTTTCCCTGCAGGGATATCATCTCCATAAAGTCAAACGGATTACTTGCACCGTATACTTTATCATAGCCCAGTTCGCCTAACCATCTGTCGGCTACAAACTCAATGTACTGGCTCATCATTTTAGCATTCATGCCTATCAGGTTAACCGGCAGGGCATCGGTAACAAATTCCTTTTCAATTTCAACGGCGTCGGTAATAATAGCGGTCGCGGCTTCTTTAGAAAGTTTATTATCCAGCATGCGGTATAATAAGCAGGCAAATTCGCAGTGCATACCTTCATCGCGCGATATCAATTCATTGCTGAAAGTTAAGCCCGGCATCAGCCCGCGTTTTTTTAACCAGAAGATAGAGCAGAAACTTCCTGAAAAGAATATGCCTTCCACAGCCGCGAAAGCGATTAAGCGCTCAGCAAAAGTGCCGTTATTGATCCAGCGCAGTGCCCATTCCGCTTTTTTACGCACACAAGGCACGGTATCAATAGCATGAAATAAACGATCTTTTTCTGCCGGATCTTTTATATAAGTATCAATAAGCAGAGCATAAGTTTCTGAATGGATATTCTCCATCATGATCTGAAAACCGTAAAAGCACCTGGCTTCGGGTAACTGTACCTCGCTCATAAAGTTTACAGCCAGGTTCTCATTTACAATGCCATCGCTTGCCGCAAAAAACGCCAGGATATGCGATACAAAATGCTTCTCGCCCGAATTCATGCTTTCCCAATGCTTCATGTCATCCGAAAGATCAATCTCTTCAGCAGTCCAGAAGCTGGCTTCACACTTTTTGTACATCTCCCAAATAGCGGGATATTTAATAGGAAGAATAACAAAACGGTCTTTGTTTTCTTTGAGTAATAATTCGGTTTCCTGCTCCATACGTATACGTTTTTATTATTTCAGTCAACAAGCGTTCAACAGGTAATGGGACTTAGCGACGAGAGTTTATCAGACAGTAGCGCAGAGTAGTTATTATTAAACGTGATACAGGTAAACTATCACTTTAACTACTCAATATTACCTACTAATCCTTACTAAATTACTTTTAACTTTTGTACGTCAGCCCGGTTCCATTTATGTATCGGTAATGGTTACCGATAACCCTGGGATAGCTTGAAAGAACTTATAATCCAAAGATAAGGCTTGAGGTTTTTAGATTTTAGTGATAGTTTTTAACATCACCTATAAGTTATAAACAAAATTATTGTGGAGATTGAAAAGTTGTGATTAACAGCCTGTTAAATATATTATATCAATTATTAATTATTTGGTAAAACTAATTGTTATTCCTTTCCGACAAACGTCATCGACAAAGAATTAACGCAATGCCTTACATTTTTTGGCGTAAGGTATTCACCCTCAAAAACGTGGCCCAGGTGTGCCCCGCAATTAGCGCAAACTATCTCAACACGGCGTCCGTCGGCATCAGGGATACGTTTTACAGCACCCGGAATTTCATCGTCAAAGCTTGGCCATCCGCAATGCGATTCAAATTTTGATTGGGATGTATATAAAGGCGTATTACATCTTTTGCATACATATAATCCCTCGGCCTTATTATCTAATAAAGCGCCTGTAAACGGTCGTTCGGTACCCTTATGTAATATCACCCATTCTTCGTCGGGTGTAAGCTTGTTGTATTCCATTTAATTATTGTGTTATTGAACTGATGAATAGGAAATTGCATTGATTGTTTCCTTATTTTGATTCATTAGCTATATATAAAGATAAGACAATAATTAGCCATAGAAGTTTTTGTGTGGTTTGTTTACAAAGATTTGACTTATAAAATCCTGCTAATGCGCTCTGCCTTGTTCACTATCAGCACTGCCGGTATCACGTTTGCGGGGATTGTTTATCAATTTGCCTAAATTATAAGTAAATGCGAGTGAAGCTACGCGGGTATCAATAAAGTTATGGTACGAAGAAGTTGTACCGGCAATATTAGTAATTTGTCCGCTGGGCGTATAAGAGTGAAGAATATCTCGCATGCTAAGGCGGATACTTCCTTTGTTTTGCATTACTTTTTTCTGAAGGCCCGCATTAAGCATGCCCGTAGGGATAGAAATAAACTGCCCGTAAACACCACTTGAATTATAAAATCCGCTCAACTCAGCACTCCAGCCGTTTGAGAAAGTAAACTGGTTATTTGCATTAGCCGAAAACGAAGAACCCGACTGGTTAATAGAACCTGAATATAGCCGACCGGAGTAAGCATTATTATACACCTCGGCATATACATTGACAGTCCACCATTTGACAGGATGCAAATTAGTATTGACAGACAGGTCAATATTCTTTCGCTGCCCTATATTACCCGTTGTACTAATAAATATATTATTGTTTTGAATGATGGTCTCGCTTTGAAAATCGGTTGTCCTATTATAGGTAAGCGCTATTGTAAAAAGGCTTTTATAACTGTAGGCCAGCTTATAATTATCTGTAAATTGGGGCCTCAGGAAAGGATTGCCCGAAAAATAGGTGAACTTATCTACAAAAAAGGTAAACGGATTTAAGGACGAATAAGTTGGCCTGCCTATCCTCCTGCCGTACGAAAGCACCAGCAAATGATGGCCTGCCGTATCCAGCTTATAAGAAAAATAGGCGGTCGGGAACAGGTCGGTATAATGATTGGTAAAGGATGAATCTGCCTTTATCGCGTTACCTAACTGATGCCCGTTACTATTGGTGTTTTCTAAACGCAGGCCCGTTTGCAGAGAAAATCGTTTAAAATTTTTGTTGAAATTAACGTAAGCTGCATTAATATTTTCGCGGTATAAAAACCGGTTAGTATTATTATAATCTATGGTACTTATATTATTGACCAGGTTAAAATAATTGGCGGCATTATCGGTATTTACATAGCTGCTTTTAATGCCTGCCTCAAACTTGGCCTTGCCCTTTAAAGGCATCGTAAAATCAGTTTTGGCGGCATATATATTAATGTATCCCGGCAGGTTGTCGGTAAGTGTTTGCGAAGCTTTTAAAGTGCCATCCGGCAAAAACGTATCATTTACAAATATTTGATCACTGCCGGATACATCCCTGATATAATCAAGGTCAAACGTTAACGCTTTCCCGGTGCTGTCAAACTGGTGGCTGTAATTTAAATTAATACCGCCACTGTTAAATTTATTCTTAGATGTGTTTAGCGTATTGACGGTGGAATCGAGCCCGCCGTTTTTATTATATAAAAAACTATTTACCGGACTGCTGTCATGGCTGTTAAAAAGATTACCGGTAAAAACCACGCCCCAGGTAGTTTTTGGCGACAGGTAATAATCCATTCCTAACTTAAGGTTAGTATTATAGTTTGACGGTCTGAAATAGGAGAAATCCTTAAAAGCGGTTGGGTTTCCATTCGCATCATTAAAGTTACGGTCAATTTCCAATCGTCTGAAATTCCTGTTGTAACTATAGGAAGCATTGGCAAACAGGTTGATCTTATTTATCCTATAATTT
The DNA here is from genome assembly GCA_028287805.1 of Mucilaginibacter sp. Classification (GTDB taxonomy): domain Bacteria; phylum Bacteroidota; class Bacteroidia; order Sphingobacteriales; family Sphingobacteriaceae; genus Mucilaginibacter. The sequence continues at coordinate 9,373 of JAQBOY010000086.1, read as the reverse complement.
AAATTAACGCTTTGCATAGTCCGGTTATAGTAACCCTGATCGAAATTGGCCGAAAGAATGGCATTAAATCCTTTAATAGTAGATTTTTTAGTTTTAATATTGATCACTCCTGCATTTCCGGCAGCATCATATTTTGCGGGTGGGTTATCCATCAGTTCTATCTGATCTAACGAGGAAGAAGGTAAGGAGCGCAGGTAGGTGGCCAGGTTGGCAGCAGAAAGATAGGTAGGTTTATCATCTATCAATACCAATACACCGCTTTTGCCTTTAAATGTAATATTGCCATCCGCATCCACTATAACGCCCGGGGTTTTTTCTAAAACTTCCAAAGCGTTAGTGCCTGTATTTGAAATAAGCGCGCCTACATTAACTACCGTACGGTCTATCTTTTGCTCCACAAAGGATTTTTGTCCGGTTACCGCAACTTCCTTTAATGCTGTACTTGCCGGTATTAGTTTAATAGCCGGTAAATTAACAGATTGTTTATTAATGATGACTGGTTCACTGCTATAATTTTTATACCCGATATAAGTTACCTTGAGTTTATATGCGCCGTCTTTTATATTTTCAAAAGAGAAGCTGCCCGCTGTATTGGCCAGCATTTTTTTTACTGCAACAGAATCTGCAGCCCTAATTAATACAACGGTGGCCCCATCAACCGGTTTTTTATCAGCATCCTGCACGAGGCCGGTAATTTTGGCGCCGGGTGTTTGGGCTATTGAAAAATTTAGCCCAAGGCTTGCCAATAGGGTTAATAAAACCGGGTGTATTATTTTCATGCTGATAAGATTTAGATTTAGATATTTTTGTTACAGATAGTTCAGTTTTTAATAGATATGGTTATTATAAATTAAATTCTTATTTCTTTTCCCTGTTTCACGATTTAAATGTACGAATACTTTCGTACTAAACAATACATAAGCTAAATTTTTTATTTTATTGTAAAAATAAGGGGAGTTATATTTGATAAAGAGATTGAGTATGGCTAAAAGCACAAGCTATTCGGGTACACCATTAGCAAAAAAATTAGGTATAAAAAGCGGTTTTAATGTATGGCTAATTAACGAGCCAGACTATTATCTTTCCTTGTTTGATGATATGCCTGACGGGGTTACCTTTCATAAGGATTTAGATACACCTGAAGATCTTATTCATTTTTTTACAAGCAGAAAAGAAACTTTATTAGCACTGTTGCCTCAATTAAAAGGGCGGATCAAGCCTAATGGCTCTATATGGGTGTCATGGCCCAAAAAGGCATCAAAGGTAATTACTGATGTAACTGAAGATATGATAAGAAACTATGCCCTGCAAATTGGCCTGGTTGATGTAAAAGTATGTGCGATTGATGAAATATGGTCGGGTTTAAAATTGGTTATTCCGGTAAAAAACAGGCAGTAATTAAATAGTGACGCTGTTAGCGTATTTTTTACGCTAATAAAAAGGTCTGTGTTATTATTGTGTTTAACTATTCATTTTTAATGCAAAAAATGGCTTTAAAAAAGATGTAACATTATTTTTATACAGTTTTTATGTCTTCATATTGCGTTGGTAAGGTGGTTTTTGACAGAAATGCTATCTGACTCAAAAACGTTACAAGCCAAAATGCTCCGAATTTATAAATTCGATCTCTAACTGCTCAAAAAAATTGCATTATGAAAAAAATTTACATGACCATTTTATGCTGGATGATCATTTCAAGCCATTTATTAGCACAACATATTCCTACACCAAAGGAACATTTTGGCTTTAACATTGGCGATGATTATCAACTGGCAAACTACACCCAAACAGAGGCGTACATTAAAAAATTGGCAACTTCGCCCCGTGCCAAATATGTTGATATCGGCCTGACAGAAGAAGGCCGCCATGAGTTTATGCTGATCATTTCTTCGCCAGAGAACATGAAGAAACTGGACTTTTATAGAACTATTTCACAAAAGCTGGCTCGTGCCGAGGGGCTTACTGATGCAGAGGCCCATAAACTGGCGTCGGAAGGTAAAGCTGTTGTTTGGATAGACGGTGGCTTGCACGCCAGTGAGGTTGTTGGCGCGCACCAGTTAATAGAAACCGCTTATGATTTAGTTACCCGTACTGATGAAGAAACCAAAAGGATTCTTGACCATGATATTATTTTAATGGTACACGCCAATCCTGACGGGCAGGAACTGGTGGCTAACTGGTACATGCAGGAAAAAGACCCTGCAAAGCGAAATATGAATGTTCCGCGTTTATGGGAAAAATATATCGGGCATGATAATAACCGGGACTTTTATATGATGAATATGAAGGAAACCCAAAATATTACCCGCCAGCAATATCTGGTATGGTTGCCGCAAATTATTTATAATCATCATCAGGCTGGCCCTGCCGGATCGGTTGTAGCAGGCCCTCCATTCCGTGATCCATTTAACTATGTATATGATCCGTTACTGGTAACCAGTATTGATGCTGTTGGTTCTGCTATGAACAGCAGGCTTAATAAAGAGGGAAAGCCAGGTTATACACAACGTTCAGGAACTGAGTTTTCAACCTGGTGGAATGGTGGTTTACGTACTGCCACCTATTTTCACAATATGGTTGGTTTATTAACAGAAATTATTGGCAATCCTACACCATCAAGCATACCGGTTGTGCCTGAGCGCTTAATACCAAGCAGTGCGACACCTTTTCCGGTTCTGCCACAAGTATGGCACTTCAGGCAATCAATAGATTATTCTGTATCACTTAACTATGCGGTATTAAATTATGCGGCACGTTATGGTGATGAGATGCTATATAATATGTATCAAATGGGTAAAAACTCCATTGATCGTGGTAGTAAAGATACCTGGACGCTTTCGCCGAAACGTGCCGATGCTATAACTGAAGCTGCTAAAGCCGCGCCTCGCGACACTACTGCCGGGGCTGGTCGTGGCGGACGGAATGGTGGTGCTGCAGGTGCAGTAACAGTAGGCGGGGGCCGTGGCGGAAATAATATCTCTATCAAATACTTTGATGCGGTATTAAAAAACCCCGAATTGCGTGATCCGCGTGGTTATATTATGACTGCGGACCAGACTGATATTGGTACGTTAGTTAGATTTATAAATACTTGCTTAAGATCTGGATTGGTTGTACAAAAAGCTACTGCTCCTTTTTCAGTAGCAAGTAAATCTTACCCTGCTGGTTCCTATATTATTAAGGCTAACCAGGCATTCCGCCCGGAAGTGCTTGACAGATTTGAACCACAAGATCACCCCAATGATTTTCTTTATCCAGGTGGCCCGCCAATACGTCCGTATGATATGACCGGATGGACACTGGCTTACCAGATGGGTATTCAATTTGATAGAATACTGGACGATTTTAATGGTCCTTTCCAACGCATTCCATACGGTGAGTTACAGGCAATGCCTGCTGCTCCGGCTCCGGCAGTAGCCAGCGCGGGTTATATGCTAAGCGGTTTGGCTAATAATTCATTTATAGCGGTTAATGATCTGTTTAAGTCAGGTGCTGAGGTATATCGTACTACAACGGCCGATGCAGGTTTCCCAGCCGGTACGTTTTATGTGCCTTACTCTGCCAATGCTAAAACAGCTTTAGATAAAGCAGCTAAAGAATTGGGTGTAAAAGCTACCGCTGTAAGCACAAAGCCCGGCAGCCTTTTACCTATTAATGCTGCTCGCGTAGCTGTTTGGGATCAATATGGCGGCTCCATACCTTCAGGGTGGATCCGCTGGATGATGGAACAATACCATTTTCCATACAAAGTTGTTTACCCGCAGGAGTTTGATGCAGGCGACCTGAAAAGCAAATATGATGTGATCATTTTTGTTGGCGGCGCTATACCTGCTGCTGGGAGAGCCGGTGGCAATTTTGGCGGCGGCGGTGGCCGTGGCGGGGTTATTCCTGACGAATATAAAGCCATGTCAGGCCGTGTAACAATTGAAAAAACAGTACCACAATTAAAAGCTTTTATGGAAGCGGGCGGTACTATTGTAACTATTGGTACCAGCGCAAACCTGGCCTATGATTTGGGCTTGCCGGTACACAACGCACTGGTTGATAATGTAAATGGTAAGGAAGTACCTTTCTCTGGCGATAAATTTTATGTTCCGGGTGCGGTATTGCACGCTACGCTTGACCCAACACAGCCAGCTAACTGGGGTATGCCTGCAGAAACTGATGTAATGTATGATAGCAGCCCGGCATTTAAATTAGATGCTGATGCTGCCAGCAAAGGCGTTAAACCATTGATGTGGTTTAGCAGCGATAAGCCATTGCGCAGCGGATGGGCATTTGGGCAAAAATATTTAAAGGATGATGTGGCGGCCTTCTCGGCACCGGTAGGTTCAGGAATGCTGTATGTATTTGGTCCGGAAATTACTTTCCGTGCCCAATCGCATGGTACTTTTAAATTATTGTTTAATGAACTTTATAAAAAGTAACAGGTAAATAAATTAAGTTTATCGAAGAGGCTGTCTTACCAAAAAGGCAGCCTCTTTTACATTAATTTCTAACGGTTCAAAAAGAAATGCTGCAACAGCATAATAGTTTTAGCATCAATAAACCAACCCTGCTTTAATTTCTCGCGGGCATCGTTAAATTCCATTTCAATTAACTCTATATCCTCAGCTTCCCCTTCTTTTCCTCCGCCCTGTCCATATTGATCGCCGTGGTTATAATTAGCTATAAATAAATGGACAAACTCGGTTATACCGCCGGCAGAAGTATATACGCCGCCAATTTTATTAAGGTCATTGATCTGGTAACCGGTTTCTTCTTCAACTTCACGTCGTGCTGCCTGCTCTTCTGTTTCGCCCTCATCTATCAGTCCGGCACAGGTTTCAACCAAATAGCCGCTGTCATTACCGTTTAAAAAGGCGGGTAACCTGAATTGTCTGGTTAATAGTAGCTTTTGCTGCTTTTCATCTGCTAACAATACACTAACAGCATCCGGGCGAAAATAAACCTCATTTTCCTGGTTGTGGAATTTCCCTTCCATATCCGGCTTTTCAAAGGTTATATATTGAAGTTTATATTTTCTTTCAGATAGCGTTTCTTTATTTAGTATTTGAATAGTTGCCATTTTTTAAAGCTTTTATGTACAACTTTTGCAATAAGCTTATGTTTTAATTTCGGTTAAAATTTGGTTATTAATAAGGCATAATATGGTCCTTAATTATCTTTGACCTTGGTTCGGATAAAGCTCAGATCATCCCAATAAATCTAATGCACATTTAAATATTGATCGCCGTGTAATAATTCTTATATCCTCTGTATCAGCAATCTGTATTTCCATACAACTAAGATAAAGTTTGGAGTGATATTTTTTGACCAGTTTTTAATAGCGGGTTTATAAAAGCTTAGGTGAGGAAACCGGAATAGGTTATGTTGAAAACTTTTGGTGGTAAAAAGTGTTGAAAAGTGGTAAAAGTAGTTTACTTTTACTCTACAATATTGCCGAAGTGTAAGTATGTCAAAGTTTTTAGGTGAATTTGATTGTAAACTGGATGCCAAAGGACGCATGATGATCCCCGTTGGCCTTAAAAAACAGCTTCCTGAAGCTGATGATAAGGGCCTGGTGATCAATCGTGGTTTTGAAAAGCATTTGGTGATCTACACCCGAAAAGAATGGAATAAAATTGTTGATGACTTAGAAAAATTAAACTCATACGAAAAAAAGACGCGTGAATTTATCCGGTATTTTACCCGTGGGGCATCTGAATTAACTTTAGATTCGGCCGGACGGGTGCTTTTGCCAAAGGCTTTGCTGGAATATGCGGGCATTGAATCAGACGTGGTTTTATCTTGTCAGTTTAATAAAATAGAAGTTTGGGCGGAAGCTGCTTATAATGCTCAATTAGATAACGAACCCGATAATTTTGCCAGGCTGGCCGAAGAAGTAATGGGTGGTGCAGGAAGGGGGGGTGATGAGTAATTATCATAACCCGGTAATGTTGCAGGAATGCATAGATGGATTGAATATCCGCAAGGGCGGGACTTATGTAGATGTTACTTTTGGCGGCGGTGGGCACTCCCGTGAAATATTAAAACATTTAGGTGAGGATGGTACATTGCTGGCATTTGATCAGGATGCCGATGCGCAGCAAAATTTAATTGATGATCCCCGTTTTACCTTTATTGACCAAAATTTCAGGTATCTCAAAAACTTTTGCCGTTTACACGGTGCTATCCCGGTGGATGGAATTTTAGCTGACCTGGGTGTTTCATCCTATCAGTTTGATCAGGCTGAGCGTGGCTTCTCTATTCGTTTTGATGCTGAACTGGATATGCGTATGAATCAATCATCAGAGTTAACGGCTAAGGATGTGGTAAATACTTACAGTGAGGCTGAATTGCACCGCATTTTTGGAATCTACGGTGAAATTCAAAATGCAAAATCATTAGCCAATACTATTGTAACCGCAAGGTTAAATGCGCCACTGGTTACAGTGGCTGATCTGAAAAATGCTATTGCGGCACGTATCCCCCGGGGGAAGGAAAATAAATACCTGGCCCAGGTTTTTCAGGCGTTAAGGATAGAGGTGAACCAGGAACTGGAAGCGCTAAAGGATTTTTTAGTTCAGTCGGCAGAAGTGTTGGTTTCCGGCGGGCGTTTAGTAGTGATGTCTTATCATTCGCTGGAAGACAGGCTGGTGAAAAACTTCATAGCCAAGGGCAAGTTTAGCGGTGATGTGGAGAAGGATTTTTTTGGAAACGATCAAAAACCATTTGATGCGGTAAGTCGAGGGGCAATTACTGCATCAGAAGAAGAGATAATAAATAATAACAGGGCGCGAAGCGCGAAATTAAGAATAGCTGTAAAAAAATGACTAATCGTTTGCGTACAGAAATTCCGGAAGAAGAAACAGGGGAGCTGATTGTTGAGGAAAAACCAGTAAAGGAAATTCCTGACAATTTTTTAACCCAGTTTTTAAGTAATGGCTTTATCACATCTGAAGAAGCTATTAAGGCCCTGCCTTTTGTATTATACCTGGCTTTGCTGGGGATGATATACATTGGGAACAGGCATTTAGCCGAGAAAAATATACGTGATATTGACAAGCTTAACAAAGAGGTGAAGGAGCTGAGCTGGGATTATAAAGTGACTAAAGCTGACCTGGCTTATAAAAGTACATTAACTGAAGTTGCAAAAAGGGTGGATACTTTAGGCATAAAAGAATCTTTGGAACCGCCTCAGGTAATAACTGTAAAGGAGGAAAAGGATGAGTATTAGGACCAATATACTGCTCCGGGTTTATATAGCCTTTGGCCTCATCCTGCTTTTTGCCGGCGCCGTAATGGTGCAGTTATACCGGGTGCAATTTGTACAGGGAAAAAAATGGAAGGCGATGTCACACAGCCTTTCAACCAGATATGAGAACGTAGAAGCAACACGGGGAAATATTCTTTCTGTTGACGGCAGCTTATTAGCTACCTCAGTACCGGAGTATGAATTGCATATGGATATGCTGGCCGGTGGTATTGCTGATGATAAAGTATTTTATGAAAAGATTGATTCGCTGGCATTAAAATTAGCGCAACTTTATCCTGATAAATCGGCCAGGGAGTTTTCAAGAATCCTTCGGGACGCTCGTAAGGATGGTGACCGTTACCAGCTCATCAGGCGTAAAGTAACTTTCCAGGAGTTAAAGCTGATCCGTAAGTTTCCCTTGTTAAATTTAGGAAAATATAAAGGCGGTTTGATCGTTTTGGAACAAAATAAGCGTATTCTGCCTTTTCGCACCTTAGCCGCCCGTACAATAGGTTATAAAAATGAGAATGTTAAAAACGCGGTAGGTCTGGAAGGGGCTTTTGCTGAATATATTAATGGTGAAAACGGCAAGCGTTTAATGCAGCGCATAGCAGGCGGCGTATACATGCCGGTAAATAATGGCGAAGAAGAAATACCTGCCAAAAACGGCGCGGATATCGTATCTACTATTGATGTTAATTACCAGGATGTTGCACAGGACGCGCTTAAAAAGCAATTGATAAAAAGCCAGGCCGATCATGGTTGTGTGGTATTAATGGAAGTAGCAACGGGAGAGATCAGGGCTATTGCCAATTTTACTAAAACTAAAGATGGTGATTACAGGGAAGTTTATAATTATGCTATAAGCGATGCCAATGACCCGGGATCAACATTTAAACTGGCATCCTATATGACTGCTTTTGATCAGCATAAAATTGATACCAATACTTTAGTGGATGTTGAAGGCGGCCGTTATAACTTATATTATAAAGGAAGAGTGCTCAAAACAATAAGGGATGCAGAAGACGGAGGTGGTATTATGACCGCAAAAAGAGCATTTGAAGAATCATCAAATGTTGCGGTGGTTAAATTTATCACCTCACATTACACGGATAACCCTAAGGAATATACAGATAATTTATATGCCCTGCACCTGAATGAAAAATTGGAATTGCAAATACCTGGCGAAGCAAAGCCTGTGGTAAAAAATCCTGCTAACAGGAGTTGGAGCAAATTAACACTTCCGGAAATGGCTTATGGTTATGAAATGCAAATAACGCCGTTGCAGATGCTTACACTGTATAATTCAGTTGCTAATAACGGAAAAATGATAGCTCCCATTTTTGTTCGCGAAATTCAGCGTTTGGGTAATACGGTTGAACGTTTCCAGGCAAGGGTAATTAATGAAAAAGTATGTTCTGATGCAACATTAGGAAAATTGAGGAGTATGCTGGAAGGTGTGGTGCAGGAAGGCACAGGGAAAAATGTGATTAAAAATTCCATCTATACTGTTGCCGGTAAAACCGGTACGGCGCAGCTGGCCAATGGTTCTTTGGGCTATGGTGTGAAAAAATCATACCAGGCATCATTTTGCGGTTATTTCCCGGCTGATCATCCAAAATATTCAATGATAGTTGTAGTTAATAACCCTACTGCCGGCGATTATTTAGCTGCAAAGGTGGCAGGCCCGGTTTTTAGGGAAATTGCTGACAGGGTGTATTCAAATGATATACAGATCAATAAAAACACAAATACCCGTTTTGTTGGTAATACAACTATGCCAAAAGTGAAACAAGGCAATGTTAAAGCTTTAAAGCACGTTTACTCCAAATTGGGTATTAAACCTTTATATGCTTCAGCTAACGCGGCCGCTAATGGCATTGATACCAGCAACGGTATAGCTTATGAAGAAAATAAATACAAAACAGGTACAGTACCAACCGTAACCGGTATGGATTTGAGCGATGCCTTATACGCGTTGGGCAATGCCGGTTATAAAGTAACGGTAAGGGGCAGCGGAGTAGTGGCAACACAATCGGTAAGCGGGGGAAGCGTAATGCCTAAAGGATCAAAAGTAATGATAGAACTGCAATGAGATATTTGAGCGACATATTAGAGGGGCTTGCATTCACTGAA
>JAQBOY010000464.1 GCA_028287805.1 Mucilaginibacter sp. | reverse complement strand
TTGACACTACTATAGTAAATGTATCTATTAATACCATGAGCGGTAATTTAGGCGCTTCACTGGAAGATACCGCGTGGGTTATTACCTCTTATGCCATAGCCAATGTAATAATTATCCCCATGACCAGCTTTTTGGCAGAAAAGATTGGCCGGAAGCAGTATTATATAGGTTCCATTATTTTATTTACACTTGCCTCTGCCATGTGCGGATTTTCTCATAATTTAGGGGAACTTATCGGATTTCGTTTCTTACAGGGCATTGGTGGCGGTGCTTTATTATCTACATCACAATCCATTCTGTTTGAAACCTTCTCGGTTAAAGAACGCGGAACAGCAAGCGGAATATTTAGCTTAGGTGTTATTATTGGCCCATCTATAGGTCCCGTGTTGGGAGGGTACATTGTGGATAATTTATCATGGCAATGGATATTTTACGTGAATATCCCTATAGGATTAATGGCAGCACTATTGTCCTATGCATATATCAGGCCCACTAAAAGATCCACTGACAAACGAAGTATCGACTGGCTGGGAATTTTCCTGCTAACAATTGGTATTGGTTCATTGCAGATCGTTTTGGAAAGGGGCGAAACCGATGATTGGTTCTCTGCAACTTATATACTTGTTTTAAGTATCATCGCTGCTGTTGCCCTGGCCATATTAATATGGTGGGAACTTAGAATTAAATTCCCGGTTATCAATTTGAGAGTTTTAAAAAGCTCCACCTTGTCAATTTCGGCCATCATGACTTTTGTACTTGGATTCGGGCTTTTCAGCGCGGTCTTTGTTTTTCCGCTGTATGCCCAGCGTATCATTGGTTATTCTGCATTTCAAACCGGTACAATGCTTTTACCGGGAACTTTAATGGCTGCAATGATCTCTCCATTTCTGGGAAAGATGTTACAAAGTGGCCTCCGTCCGCAATACCTGATCATTACAGGATTTGGTATGTCTGCTATTTTTGGATTCCTGATGTCTGGCTCAAATCTTGAAACAGGTGCTGCCAGCTTTTTCATTCCATTGTTATTCAGGGGCGTAGGTGCTGCATTACTTATTGTTCCGCTTACTGCATTAGCAGTATCAGAGCTTAAGCCGGCAGATATACCACAAGGGGCAGCGTTGAATAATATGATGCGCCAAATGGGCGGTTCCTTTGGAATAGCTATGATAAACACCTATATCGCGCATAGGGCCGCTGCCAACAGGACGGCTTTAATCACCCATATTACTTCGACCGACACAGCTACGCATGAAAGGATACAAATAGGAATAAGGAATTTTATGGTACATGGGGCCAACTATATGCGGGCTGTTCAGCAAGCAATGGGTGCTTTGGAAGCAGCCGTAGTTAAACAAACATTTTTGTTGAGCTATATGAATGCCTTTTTATTACTGGCTATCATGAACGCTGCTTGTATTCCTTTAGTGATCATAACTATAAAAAAGAAATCCGGTCAAAAATCCAACGTTAAAATGACTATACCAGACCATTAATTATTAAAAAGTATATGACTAACAACATTAATCACTATAGCGGATCTCATTATGTTCTGTTAACCCTTGAAAAAGATACAAAGGTTGGAAACTCAATCGATTTAATAAGCCATCTTCAATATTATCAGGAGCTGCGAAAATCAGCAAAAGTAATAAGCTATGGAGAGGTTATGAACCAGCCGGCAGTTTGCATTATCCTTTTGGTCTCTTCATCAGTTGATTTTGAACAGATCATAATGAACGATCCCGGATTAAATTCCGGTGCATATAAAATCAAAAACGTAATGCCCTTTGTAAACAATGAGGCTATAACTTTAACCAGTTGCAGCCAAATTTTTAAATCTTTCAAAAATAGTTCTAAAAGAGCCGTAAACCATTATAACATTTAATAATTTATCTCCGTCTTTTTCCCCGTCTTAGCTGCCAAATAAATAGCATCAATTATTTTTAAGTCTTTTACCGCTTCATTACCATCTACCGGCACTACAGGCTGTTTGCCTTCCAAGATGATCCCGGCCATTTCATCCATTTGTACAGTTTGATGAACGGTAACAGGCTGGGTCAATTCGCCCTTATTGGTACGGCCCTTAATAGGGCCATAACCTGTTGATGGCAGCATCTCGGCAAATCCTTTTTCACCATTCAGGAAAAAACGGTCAAGGTTGCTCATATTATAAGTTGACAAGCATGATGCTACAGCTCCGCTGGGAAAGCCAAATTCAAATTGAACGGTTTCATCAACCCCTTCCTTAAATTTCACCGGGTCGGTTTTGGTTTCCACCGCAGTAACCCAAACCGGGTCTTCACCGGTCATATAACGCGAACCATTAATGGCATAAATACCAATATCCATGATAGAACCACCGCCAGAAAGTTGTTTGTTCAATCGCCATTGAGTAGGATCGCCGATCTTAAAACCGCATTGCCCCTGGAAGAACAAAATTTTTCCAAATTCTCCGGCTTTTCTCATCCGGATCACCTCCAGCGTTTTGGGCTCAAAATGCATGCGGTAGCCCACTAACAATTTTACATTCGCTTTTTTACAAGCGTCTACCATCTCCTGCCCTTGCTTTGCATTCACTGACATTGGCTTTTCGCAAATTACATGCTTTCCAGTCTTGGCTACCCGTAATACGTGGTCATGATGCAGCGCATTCGGCGTTATAACATATACCGCATCAATGTCTGGGTTGTTTTTTATATTCTCGAAATTCTCATAATTGTAACAATTCTTCTCCGGTATGCCATACTTGCTTTGCCAGTCTTTAATTTTTGAAGGTGTACCGCTAATTACACCAACCAGTTTAGCTTTTGTACAGGATTGCATAGCTTCTGCAACCCGGGTTCCATAGCCTCCCAGTCCCATTATCGCTACACGCAATACCGGCCCATCATAGGCTACATCATTATTATTTTTGCTATTTGCCCATCCTGAAACAGGGGCCAAATGTAAAGCCAAGGCGGATACGCCTAATTTCTGTAGAAAATCGCGACGAGAATTCATAAGAGTGTATTAATTGGTTTATGGATCACAAATTACACATTTCTTATTTATTAAAAAAGCTTCAATCACCAATATATTTTTCATCATTCTTCAACACTTTGAAAAATGATTCCTATGTATTTACTAAAATAGTAAACCAATTGTTATAGGTGAATGCCGCTAAGAATTTTAACTTATCTGTTTTAAAGCCGGCATTTATTCCCAATTGACCGGTTTTTCTGGATTTATCATTCGTGAAATAAAATTTCAAAATATGCAAATATTTACAATTATATTTGTTAAAATTTTATTGTATAAAATAAAATTTTATTAGCTCTTTTAAATTATGGCCCATACGCTCAACAATAAGAAAAGTGAAATCCTGGAATTATGGATGAAAAATCAATTAGCAGATTCCGGGCTTCGGGATGACCTTATCAGCAATAAAGATCTGAGGGTACAATCAGAAGAACTGGTTAATGCATTGATCACCAATCTGAATGATAACAATATCAATAATAGCGAGTCTCCGGATTTTGACAAGGTGACTGAACTACTGGGCGGCATCTCCATATCAAGGGCGAGGCAAGGGTTTAGTCCCCGCGAAACCGGCAATTTTATTTTAACATTAAAAGAAGCCTTACTTGAAATTTTAAGACAGGAACCATCTGATGTAAATGTTTTATTTGAGGAAAGTTTAAAATTGAGCAGGCTGCTTGACAACTTCACCATATTAACCTTTGAAACTTTTATCAAAGGTCGGGAAGAAGTTATCCTGCGCCAAACCGATGAGATCACCGATATCTCCACTCCTGTTATTAAGGTTTGGGATGGTATTTTAGCCATGCCGATAATTGGGACACTCGATAGCGCGCGTACTCAGGTGGTAATGGAAAACCTGTTACAAAAGATTGTAGAAACCGGCAGCAGTATTGCCATTTTAGATATTTCAGGCGTTCCTGCCGTAGATTCGCTGGTAGCACAGCACTTATTAAAAGCGGTTAGTGCCACCCGGTTAATGGGGGCCGATTGTATAATTAGCGGTATAAGACCCGAAATTGCACAAACCATCGTACACTTAGGCATTGACCTTTCGCAAATTATCACCAAAGCATCATTAGCCGGAGCTTTGCAATATGCTTTTAAATCATTGAGGCTTGAAGTAAAAAGGTCTGCTTTAGAAGTTAAAGGGATCACCAATTTACAGTAATAAGTTAGGATGGAGAGAATACCTATTTTAAAATTGGGTGCGTTCCTGCTGGTGACCATTCAGATAGATCTTTATGACCGTTTGGCCCTTGATCTGGAAGAAGACCTGGTGGCAATGGTTGAAAAAACATCTGTAAAGGGTGTATTGATTGATATTTCTGCTGTAGGAATCGTCGACTCCTTTATGGGTAAAATACTGGGTAATATTGGCAGCATGTGTAAATTACTTGATGCCGAAACCGTTGTAGTAGGGATGCAGCCTGCTGTAGCCATTACATTGGTAGAACTTGGATTGCCTTTAAAAGGTGTTTATACCGCTTTAAACGTAGATAAGGGAATGGAACTATTGAGATCGAAGATCGAAATTGAAGATATAGTAGAAGCCGACGACGACGATGATACTTCCCTTAACTAAAGACACCATACAGGTTTACAGGGAGCAGGATGTAGTACCATTCAGGGGCCGTGTTAAGGAATATGCCGTTAAAATAAAAATGGGCCTGGTAGGCCAAACCAAACTAATCACAGCAGCCAGTGAAATTGTTAGGAATATGCTCAAATATGCTAATGGCGGCGAAACCACCATTGAAATTGTATCCAGGGGAAGAGATAATGGCATCCGTTTAACGTTTGACGATAAAGGGCCGGGAATAGCTGATATTCCGTTAGCTATGAAAGACGGTTTTTCTACAGGCAGAAGTCTCGGGCTTGGGTTACCTGGTACCAAAAGGCTGGTCAGCGAATTTGATATCAAAAGCGAACCCGGATCAGGCACAACAGTTACTATTATTATGTGGATAAATGGTTGATGCGACGCATATTAGTTTCAAAGCCAGTGACAGGAGTTATTTTTCACTTATTAAAAAAGACATCCATAATCTGGCAAAGAATGCAGGTTTTAGCGATAAGAAATTAGCAGACCTTGATATTATTGTATCGGAGATAACCTCGAATTTACATAAACATGCAAGGAATGGAGAAATTTTGGTGGGCCTATTTAAAGAAAAGGAAAACCTGTATATAGAACTGATCGGTATTGATAACGGTCCGGGTATGCAGGAGCCATTTAAAATGATTAAAGATGGTTTTTCAAGTGCTAATACCATGGGTATCGGTTTAGGCAGTATTCAACGCCTTTCAACCCAGTTTGATCTTTATTCGATGAAGGGTTGGGGAACAATTATATTAACCCGTATTTATAATAAAACAGTTGAGCCAGGTTTGTTATCAACCCCTAAAGTTACCATCCGGAAATTGGTAGTTACCATGCCCGGACAAATTAAATGTGGCGACGGTACTTCCTCTACAGTAACACCACAACATTTTAAATTATTGGTAGCCGATGGCCTTGGCCATGGAGAGGAAGCCAATTTCGCTGTTATTGAGGCGGTAAAAGCTTTTAAACAATGCACTGATCATTCCCCTTCGGAGATATTGAAATATATCCATGAAGCCATCCGTAAAACCAGGGGAATAGTTGGTTCGATAGTGGTGTTTGATTTTGAAAGCAATATATGGAAAATGGCGGGTGTGGGTAATATCAGTACCCGCATGTCTAATTTCCTTCAAATTAAAAATCAAATGTCCTACAACGGCACCGTAGGGCATAATATCTTAAGTGGAATGAGTGATCAGGAAGTTAAGCTGGAGGATTATAACCAGGTTACTTCATGTTCCGATGGTATCAATCCCCGTTGGGATACGAGTAAGTTTACAGGTATAAGCCGTTGTGACCTGAGCATACAGGCTGCCGCAATATACAAAGACTTTGCCGGCAAAACCGATGATATGGCAGTAGTAATCGCTAAAATTAATCAGGGATGATCCAGTTAGTACAGGTTGCTGTAGAGAATGAAATGGATTTGGCGCTGGCCTATAAAAAGTCCATTAAAGCAGCCGGGCTGCTTGGGTTATCTATATCTACGCAAACATCTTTCGCTACGGCTGTTTCAGAGGTTTGCAGAGAAGTGATTGATAAAACTCATGAAGGCTTGGTAAGTATTGAAATTCACGGTGAAAAAGAGCCTTTTCAGATAGTTGCAATTATTACTTATAAGGAAGCGCCTAAAGTGGGTAGCCTTGAAGAGGGACTTAAATATGCCAGGAAGCTGGTACCGCAATTTAGTTTCTCCGTATTAAACGGTAAGGGTACAATCACTTTAAAAATGGGTATTCCCCGTGCTTGCCTTGTAAATAGTACAAAGATATCAGCGGCTAAAACTTACTTTGAAAACGTTGGCCCTAATACACCTTATGAAGAAGTGCGGCAACATAACCTGCAATTGTTTCTGATCAATGAAAAATCAGAGCTGGCGCTTTGGCAGTCTGAATATTTAAATCAACAAAAAAATGAATTTCTTTCCGTTGCCAGTCACGAACTAAGAACACCTTTAACTATATTAAAGGCATTCACTCAAATGGCTTTAAAAAGCGAATGCAGCCCTGTAACCCTTGCACACCTAAAAAAAGTAGACGCTCAGGCCCTGAAAATGCAGGCCCTGATCCAACAATTAATGGATATTTCCAAACTTGAAAACAGGGAGGCTGATTATAATAAAGAACAAATCGATTTTAATAGCTTCCTGAATGAGATCATTGAGCTTATTCCGCAACTTGCCCCATTACATGAACTTATTATTGACCTCAGTGAATCAGTAGTTGTTTCTATCGATAAATTACGCATTGAGCAGGTGATTCTTAACCTTGTGGGAAATGCTGCCAAGTACTCTCCGGGTAACGGGCAAATCAAGTTAAGCAGCAAATCCAATTCAAATGGAGAAGTTGTTGTTTCCATTCAGGATTATGGCATAGGGATGTCCCCGGAGGAACTGCATAAAATATTTGATAAATTTTACCGGGTTGAACAGGTAAGCAGAAAATATAACGGTTTAGGGATGGGATTGTACATTTCCTCCAAAATCATTACTGACCATGGAGGAAAAATATGGGTGGAGAGTGTAGAAGGTTCAGGCTGCACATTTAGCTTTAGCATACCTCTTATTTTCATACCTGTTGAAAAAGATAAGGTTGCCGAATGAATATATGGAGTCCCATCTGCCTCCAGATAACATGTATTAAGTACAGATAATACAATCCAACACCTCCAAAAATCATATAAATATTCAGGAAATTTTAATCGGGGTTGTGTTTAAAAACTCCTGTTTACCTTGTGTAGAATCACAAAATTCCAACCAATATGAATATCAATATTCAATAAAATAGTAATTGAATATGTCCCCTGTTTTTTGATTGATTTTAATAAAATTTAACGGAATAATACCCAGATTAAAAATGGTATAATTAATAAAAGAAAGAAGCCGTTTTTATATAAAAATATTAAAACTTAAGTATTAAATAAATGTAATAATTAGTATCAATATTGATTGGCAACCCATATAATTAACAATAAAAAAATATGGATTTAATACAATCGTTGATTCTTTAAATGACTGGAGAATTGAGACCTACAGGTATAGAAGCGATTGGGAATATTTCCTGGGGTACGCACTTTTGTCATTTTTACGAAACTGAAAAGGATCTTTTATCTATTCTGGTGCCTTTTTTCAAAGCAGGTTTAGAAAGTAATGAATATTGCCTCTGGGTAACTTCAGCGCATACCTCAGTAGAAGGGGCCTTACTGGCATTAGAAAAGGCTGTTCCGAACCTTGATCAGTATTTGCAGCGTGGTAGCATTGACATAGTGCCCCATACTGATTGGTACCTAAAAAATGGAAAGCTTGATTTGGATAGTTCTATCCCCTCTATTGCAGACCGGCTTCGTGTTGCATTGCAGCAAAACTTTGAGGGATTACGGGCCAATGGGGATGAGTCCTGGCTGAACAGAAAAGATTGGAAAGCTTTCATTGAATATGAAAAAGCTTTGAACCCCCTTATTGCGCATAAACGACTTATTATTATGTGTACCTATCCATTATATGAAAACATGGCAGCAAGCGATATACTGGATATAACGCTAGTTCATGAATGTGCTGTTGTTAAAAGAAAAGGAAAATGGGAAATCATAGAGGCACCTGAAATTAAAAAAAGCAAAGCCAAAATGCGGCAAGAAAATGAAATGCTGGAAATGGATGTTGCAGAAAGAACCCAGGAACTGGCAAAAATGAGCAATACGCTTGATAGATCGCAATCGCGCCTGCGAGCGATATTTAACACAACTTACATTGCCTTTTTACTACTGGATACAGATTTCAGGGTGCTCACTTATAACACTATTGCCAACCACTGGGCGGAGTTATCTTTTGATATAAAATTGAAAGAGGGGGCCAATTTTATCGGGCTGCTAAAAGAAGACCGCAAGGGACCGGTTAGGGACATGATGAATTCGACTTTGGCAGGTAACAGTTTTAGTTATGAAACCAATTGTCCCTTAAAGGATGGATCAAGCGAATGGTACAGTATTAATATTGACCCGGTAAAGGATCTTAAAAATAAAATCATAGGGATTTGCTACTCTGCCATAAACATTACAGCCAGTAAAATGGCAGAACTGGAAACAGTGAAGGTAAGTAACGACCTGGTACAGCGAAACAAGGACCTTGAACAGTTCGCTTACATTATTTCACACAACTTGCGTGCGCCACTGGCAAATATTATCGGCCTGTCAACCATATTAAAAAAGGAAGATCTTCGGCCAAATGAAAAAAATGAGCTGGAAGAATTTCTTTTTCAATCTGTCCTTAAACTTGACGAAATTGTGAAAGATCTGAACCATATTCTTCAGGTTAGACGTAACATCAGTGAAACAAAAGAAATGGTTAACTTTTCTGAACTGGTTAATAATATACTTACCGGTTTTCAATTAGTAATAGAGCAGGAGAATATTAAGGTAATTACTAATTTTTCACAGGTGGATGAAATCTTTACGATTAAGAGTTACCTGTATAGCATTTTTTATAACTTGATTTCCAACAGCATTAAATACCGGCAATTCGATATACCCCTGGTTATTGAAATCAAATCATTAGTAAAAGATAACAAGGTAATGATCATTTTTAAAGATAATGCCCGTGGCATAGATCTTACCACTAAGGGAGAAGAAGTTTTCGGTCTTTATAAGCGTTTTCATACCGATACTGAAGGAAAAGGTATTGGCTTATATATGGTTAAAAATCAGGCAGAAGCCTTAGGGGGAAACATTCATGTTAAGAGCCAGCCCGATGTGGGTTCAATATTTTCGCTTGAATTACCTGTTCGTTAGTTAGGTTAGTATGTGGAAACGATACTTATTTATAGACTTAAAGTAAAGTTATAATAGGCCATAAAGTACATTCAGCGTCACGTTAGTAGGCCAATCAGTTTTTTTTCTGATTGGCCTTTGTTTTTATTCAATACTGTATGCGTTATTAAAAACCGGAAGATTGATTCATTTACTTAATAACAAAAATTCGTTTCTAATTAAACCGGCAGAAGAAGCAGTAATTTTTATTTTACCCTGCATTTCACCGGCCTTTATTAAAATTGGTGCAATGCCTGCTTCCGCGTTTATTTCAGTTGCTCCGATTATTGAACCGGCGCCTTCAACTGAAAATTTTAAAAGGTTAGCTGCATTAGGAACAATTGTTCCGTTTTTGTCGGTTATATAAGCATAAACAAAAATCACATCATTTTTTCCTGCCATTAGCTCTTTTCCACTTAAGTCTGCTTTAAGTATTATTTTATAAGCATCACCATGGGTAGACTGACTTTGGGTGATTACCTTTTTACCCTGGATATATCCAACTGCAGTTAAAGTTCCGGGTTGATATGTTGTTGGATTAAAAGTAAATGGAGGGTGATTCAGGTTTTTAGAATAAACATCATTATCAGGCTTTTGAATATCAAGAGATTTCCCATTTAAAAACAATTCTACCTGATCGCAATTGCTAAATATTTTAACCATTTTTTGTTGCCCGTCATTCCAATAATTGGCTATAAAAAGCATAGGCTTTCCAAATCCGTTCGCATCAGGCTTCGGGCCATACTGGCTCTGGTAAAAATAAAAGCTAAACTTAGGTAACCGGAAGATATCCATAATGCCTGAAGTTTCCAGGTCTCCGCATATCCTCTTTTGTAATCAAACATTAGCCAGTTAGCGTCCCCAATACCCGGGCCGTATAAATCATCATTATGTGCTTCCTGAAAATTGAGCGCCTGCTGTAATAATCTTTTTTGTCCATCTAATCTTACTTGTCTTGAATTTCGCTCTTCACTCTTTAAACCGGAATATTCTTTTTGATTGAACCCGGCGTTTTGTGCGTAATACTCCCAGTCTCCATATTCGGCAATTAATAAAGGCTTGGGGTGATTGTATTTTTTCCAATAATCGGGTGCCTTGAGATGCTGGCGGGCAGGATTGAATACATCAAATGCATAGTCTATCCAGCCGGATGAAAACACATTTTTAAAAGGAAGCTCCCGGTGCACAATGTTATTGGCTGTATCCATATAAGCCTTGCTCATATCGGTTTCATTTAATGAGGCTTCCCATAAAACAACCGAAGCGTGGTTACGATCACGATGGATCATATCCCGGATATTCTGAAAACTGTTCAGCTGAAATTCTTTGCCTCCAAAAAACTGCCATCCCGGTATGGCATCCATTACCAGTATACCAAGCTCATCACATGCATCCAGGAAAGCCGGCGATGGCGGATAATGAGAACATCTTACAAAATTAAATCCTGCATCCTTTATTTTCCAGGCGTCGCGGTACTGAGCGTTATCAGATAAGGCATAACCAATATAAGGGTATTCCTGATGGCGGTTGGTACCTGTAATATTTAATTTTTTTCCATTCAGGTAAAAAGCATCCGGAGCAAATTTAATAGTCTTTATTCCGGTTTTAATGGCATGCTCATCTACTACCCTGCCGTTTTGCAGCACCTGTACCTCCAGGCTATATAAATAGGGTTGTTCAGGCGACCATAGCTCAGGCCGGTTTACCACCAGGCTTTGCTTAAAGGTGCCAAAACTACCGGGGATAATCGCCTGTTTCCCTGACAATGTGGTAGCGATTGTTTTTCCCTGGCGGTCGGTCAGTCTGATTTTAATTTGTGCTTGTTGGGGATGATCAAAGCCATTGTTAACTTCAGTATTGACCAGTATCTTCGCGCTTTGGGTACTTACATTCTCATCACTAACAAGCAGGCCTCCCCCACCTTCGTGCCCGGCCTGTACAGCATCGCTGATATAAAGTTTGTTTTTAATTATCAGCCAGGCATTGCGGTAGATACCGCCATAATAGTTAAAATCAAGATCTTTAATCGGCTTTCCCGGAGGAATATCCAGGTTGTCCTGGTTATTCAGTTTGATAAGAATGCAGTTCGGCTGCCCAATTTTTACAGCATCAGAAATATCGATGTAAAATGGCAGGAAGCCTCCCAGGTGTTTATAAATATGTTTTCCGTTCAGGTATACATCGGCTTCATGCATAGCGGCGTCAAACCGTACAGCAATATGTTTTCCTTTTGCCACTGCCGGGACAGTAAAAAATTTACGATAAAAGCAGATGCCCTGCCATTGCTCAGTGACTTTTTTAACCGGTTCTATATGTGGCGTATGGGGTAAGGATACTTTCTCCCAGTTAATATTTCCGGAATGAACCGTGCTTAATTTCTCACCCGGGTTTACAGTATCTATATCCTTAACAAACTCCCAGTTTTTGTTAAAACTGGAAATTGATGTAGGTGATTTTTGAGCTTTAGCCTGTAAAATGTTTACTATTATCAATAGCAGGCAAATAGAATAATTCTTCATTTATAATATAAAATAGATAGAATAAAAATTAGTTAATATGGCAATAGATTTTTATAATTTACCGCCTATATACATTGAATATAATTGCTTTTGACCTTTTAATAAAGCCTCATCCGCATCAATTTGCATGGCAACAGTTATACCCAGTGTTTCACAAGCTAATTTATAATAAGGTATTAAATCAACTCCCCCACATAAATAAACCGGAAACTCATAATTTAACAGGCCTTTAAGTTCTGTGCCTATTAATAAACCACTTAAGTAATAAAAATTGTTTTCGGCAGGAATATTTCTCAGGATATCATTCGTCCGCACCCAAAAAGCGGAGTGTAATAAATTACTATTCAAACTATCTTTTACGCCTGCTTCAAAACTTTCCTGGTTTGCCTGCTTATAAAAATCCTTTGTTGCTTTTATTGAGGCGGCTAATACACTATAATTTCCTAATAGACTGAAAAACTCGCCGGTCATATAGGTTTTAATATTCACTATATGCTGGTTTTGAATAGTAACATGCTTTGGATGGGTACCTGTAAAGATCAAAAGTTTTTCACTTTTTGTATCAGGTAAGAAAGATGCACAACCTACTACTTTTGTTTCTTCACCCCGAATAACGTCGCGGTCAGTTTTAATGCCGGAAACAATTATAAATTCGTGGCCGCCCTCCTCTGTTACGAGTTTTTTTATCGACAGATCCGATCCGTCAATTGCTGCGGGAGTTTCTTTATAGGGCAATTCAATCATGCCGATACTTGAGGATATCATTCCGGTAATTATTACCGGAATGCCGGTTAAATCAAGATCAAGTCGTTTACTAAGTATTTGAATATTTTCGGAAATTACAGCTTGAAAAAAGGCTCTTCGCTTTTCAGCAACAGCACCTTCATCTTTCCATTGCCTGAATGTATTGGCTATTCCCCTGTCATTTTTTTCTTCGGCTATAACGTTCAAACGCTCAAATTGAATTAAGCGCAGCCTGAAAAAAGAAGTTCCCCAATCACAACTTAAAAATTTATCCATATTATTTAATTGGGTTTAATCATTCTGCAATCGCCCGTACATAGTTTTTTGCGGTTTCTGTTAACTGCATAAGGTATTGATCTGTAATCTCTTTATTTGTATTAACTAATGAACTTCCTATACCAAAACCAACAGCGCCGGCATTTTTATATTGTTTAA
>JAQBOY010000443.1 GCA_028287805.1 Mucilaginibacter sp. | reverse complement strand
TCTATCTACAGGGTTTAACCTCAGAAAGAAATTTGCCGTTGTAAGTTTATTTATTGCTATTCCTATTTTATTATACCTGCTTAGATACCACAATGCCGGATGGTTAACATCCATATTTATTATAGGGGCGCTTATTCCGGCTTTTTTTGCTGCCCTTTCAGGCAACTTGCTAGCTGTAGGACCATCGCTTCATCAAACTATTGCGCCCTTACAAAAGATTCAGGTAGGAGTAGGTATTGGCCGTTTGATGATGCTTTTATTAACTATGTTTGTGTTTCCATGGGCATATATTGCGATTCTTTCAGCAAGTTTGCCTCAAATTTTGGGGAATATACGACTGCGTAAAATTTCCACATCCTATGCTGATTGGGATCAACAACCCGATCCTGCAATACAAAAAGAGATATTAACTATTGTTAAGCGTATCCTTCCGGGGTCTATATATTACTGCCTCTCGGGCCAAATTACCATCTGGCTTGTTTCGGTTTTTGGAACTACAGCAGCTGTTGCGCAAATAGGTGCCTTAGGAAGGTTATCCATGATGCTTGGCTTATTTAGTACAATTTTTGGTACTTTAATAGTACCACGATTTGCCCGGTTAATAAATAATAGAGAACTTCTTTTTAGAAGATTCATACAAATACAACTTGGATTAATCGTATTATTTGTATCTATCGTTCTTATAGTATCAGTGTTTCCAGCCCAATTTTTATGGATACTGGGAAAAAATTATTACGGCCTGGAAAAAGAGCTTATTCTAAGTGTGGCCGGCAGTTGTATCAGTTTATTTGCAGGATTATTATTTACCATATCAACAAGCAGAAACTGGGCTATTAACCCGCTTATTTCTATCCCTTTAACCTTAGCTACCATTATATGTGGGGCTTTATTAATCAATATATCTTCACTATCCGGAATTTTGAAATTTAATTTATTTGTTTCGTCAATTGAAGTGATAATTTATTTTGTTTATTGTATGTTAAAAATCAATAAAGTCCAATAAAAGGTACCTGATAGCATTCGTTAAGTTTATAATTCTTTACATAAAATCATAACTCAGTTTTTAGCATATGACTTCAGCCGTTTGTACAATCTTTGAAGGGCATTATCACAAAGGAGTAGCTGTATTAATAAATTCACTTTATCAAAATGGATTTCGGGGCGACTTTTATGCCGGGTATCGTGGTACTTTACCAAAATGGTCGGAAACGGCAGTAGAAAATTCAAATTTAGATTGGCCCGGAGCTAAATCTTTGCGGGTAGCGGAAGATTTGAACATCCATTTTCTTCCGATCGTTACCAATTATCATTTAGCACATTATAAACCCAATTTTATGCTAAGTCTGCTTAATGGGCCAGCAAAAGATAGTGAAGCGTTAGCCTATTTTGATCCTGATATAGTGAATTTATGCAGATGGGGCTTTTATGAAAAATGGATGTCTTATGGGGTTGCAATGGTTCATGAAGTAGTAAGTAACGATATGCCTGATACTCATCCAAGCAGGATGGAATGGCATAATGTCATCAAAATATTAAACAAGGAACCGAAACGCGAAATACATTCTTATATCAATGCCGGATTTTGTGGCGTTTTAAAAAAGAACATAGAATTTCTTAAAGTTTGGTCACAAATAATTGAGGTAGCCATAAAGGAATATAAAATGGATGCGGCAACATTTATAGTTTACGACAAAACATCGGCTTTTTATTGTATTGATCAGGACGCTTTTAATATAGCAGCAATGTGTTGTGAATCTGCTATTAGTGAAATGGGACCCGAAGCAATGGATTTTGTTGGTTCCGGGTGGACTATGTCGCATGCTACAGGATGTCCTAAGCCCTGGAGAAAAAAATTTATTTTATCCGCATTAGCTGGTAGTCCTCCATCCAGGCAGGATAAACACTACTGGAGAAACATTGATTATCCTATCAATTTGTATACTGGTTTATATAAAAACAGAATAAAAACAGAAACCTTTATTGCCACATTAATTGGAAGATTTTATAGCCGTAATTGAACACTGTATATAAGTGAAGGCTGTCTTATAGAACATAAGACTGAGTAATTCAACATTGCTTAAATACAAAAAGACTTTAATGCATATGGAGAAAAAAACTAATAAGCCAAGGCTAGTATTTTTTCAATGGAATCATAGCGATTTGCCTAAGTTTCTACAATTGCATATGCAATTGCATGTTAAGTGCCTGTCGGAATTTTTCGATGTGATTTTAATTAATAGGGATTGTGACTATCAGCAGATCTGTGATATATACCAACCAGATATAACTCTTTTTGAAAGTGGTTATAGAACTTCCATCTCTAAGAAGATAACTATTAAAAACACCTCTGCTTATCCCAAAATACCTAAGTTAGGATTGCACAATGGAGACCCATGGTGTGATTGTCGTGTAGGTTTTATTTCTGATATGGCGCATTGGGGTATAGAAACTTTCTTTTCTATTTGTACTACTACGGTTGAACACACCCCAGAACTTGCGGAAAATTTATTTGTGTGGCCTAATTTTATAGATAGTGATACATACCGGGATTATGGTCAGGACAAAATTGTGCCGGTACTGTTTAATGGATATATAAATTTGTTATACCCCTGGCGTCAGAAAGTTTATAACATCGTTTCTAATTGTTATCCATCACTGATCTTTCCGCATTTAGGATATGAAAACCATTCACCAATAATGATCCATGGTGAACAATATGCCCGAACAATAAATGCTTCCTGGTTTGTGCCGGCATGCGGCACATTAGCTAAAGAGGTTGTTCGCAAACATTTTGAGATACCAGGCTCCAAATCTTGCCTGATCACAGAAAAAACGCCATCTCTTGAGGCAGCTGGTTTTGTTGATATGCAAAATTGTGTTTTTGCTGATGAAAAAGATGTATTAGATAAGTTGAATTATCTATTTCAAAACACATATGAGCTTGAAAAAATAATTAATTCTGGATACCAATTAGTTCATTCACAACATACTTTAAAACAAAGAGATCAAATTTTTCAATGGTTTAATCTTAATAAGGATATTAAATTCAATCAAAAAATTGTTCAGTCAGGTCCCTTTGGACCATTAAAGGTTGTAGATAAATTTTCAGGCATTAAAAGCACACACATTATTTGTAACGGATTAAACTTAGTACTTATGCGCCAAGGTGATGAAAAACTGTGGGCAGGTAAATACGATGAGGCCGAAGCTTTGTATCTTAAATGCTTAAACTACATACACTGGATGTGTGAACCAAAACTAAAACTAGCCATCTGTAGTTTATACAAAGGTAACGCAGACAAAGCACTTAATTGGATCATTGGACCAATTCATAATACTTTAGGCGCTTATGGAGCCTTAGATCCTGATCCGGTAGAATGGGCTTACTTTATTATTTCCCTCTTTTGTAAAGGAAACCTAAATGCAGCCACGATCCGTGCTAGTCAATTTCCTTCGCTTTGTCATCCTGAACTGGACCGTACGCGTTGGGTTATTAATTACGTGCAAAATAAAGGCGATAAGATTCCTATTTCAGACAGTCAATTATCAAAGCCACGTTATAGTGTTCATCAACTTCCTCAGCTAAGTTTTGTTGATTGGATCAATGATCTCTGTATAATGCTTAAAACCTGTCAGCAGATCAGCTATGCAGAAATATTAAGCAAGCTGGTTTCTTTAAAAGAAGGACCATCAGAAAAGCCAAAAAAAACTTCTGGGGATGTTATAAGATCGCTAAAAAAGCATTTGCTATTTGCCCGTATTAATCGGCTGAAAAAATTAAATCATGTTTTTGAAGTGCTGCATATACCCAATCGGAGATCGGGATTGCCTTCAATTTCTGAAATTGATCATATTATTCGATTAGGCAGGTGGACAAAAATAGACACAATGATAAAATACCTGTCTCATCTAAAAAATAACCTTAACATACATAATTCTTCTGCTTCAGATAAGATAAACAATGATGGATTTTTCCAAACTGTTCAATGCCTTTTACAAAAAGAAGATATTAAGACAGTCACTATTATCGGTACAGCTATTATTACAATAGGGACAGAAGCAATTTTTACAAATACACATACAGTACATAATGAGCGAACTGTGTTTTGCATAAATAATTTAAATAGACAATTCGTTCAATTACAACATAAATATGCAGGGCATAATAGTTTAAAATTTTATAGTTTTATATTCGGTTCTATTGAATCTTCCTTATTAGAGTTAGATAAATGCATTAAAAAAGTTAAGAAAGAGAATGAAATAAACTTTTTTGATTTGATATTAATTGATTGTTCTGAGTTTAAAGTTGGTATAAATTGGGACCAGTTGAAGGGAGCAAAATTTATCGTTCTAAATAATATTAATACCCTTCAAAATTATAAGATTAAGCAAAAATTAATTTCAGATCCCAACTATACTGTAATAGCTCAATATCCTTTACACAATAATGGATATGCAATTTTTAAAAAGCTTAAAGTTGAAAGAGAGGTCCGTCTTGAATGGGAAGCATTTAACCAATAGGTCTCTAAAGCTTAATTTGATGAAATTGCTAAAGCCGTGTATACAATAGAATTTTTATAATCTGCTTATAACAGGCAACGATCAGTTTATCTATAAATGAAACTGTTTTTTATAAATAAAACTTTATCCAGCTTGTCTGATAGTGATGTAAAAATACTTCATTCTATCAAAGACATACTTCTTTCAGTAGAGGATGTTGATGAGGTGTTTAATCCGGAAAAGGCTGATGCTATTATTATTCAGGAAGAAAATTCATTTAAAAACTTTAGGTATATAAAAAAGTTAGAGTTAGATAAGCTGATCTCTGCTTATCCTGAAAAAGTTTTTACTATTAATACAGATGATTGCGCAACAGGGCTTCTTAGGGGTTTGTATACAAGCCTTCCAAAATACAGGTTCAATTCAGGTATTTATACCTCAGTACCTTATATGCAATTTCCAAATGATTTAGTTTTTACTGAGGGTTATGATAAAATAACTCCAAAGTATTTAGCCAGTTGGAGAGGTAATGCCAAATCAAATAAGCTCCGGCCTAAAATGGTAAACTTATTAGAATCAAGAAGTGAATATTGTATTGAAAAAACAGATAGTTGGCTTAATCATAACCATGACGAGATGAAGGATTATGTAAATCTGATCCGGGCCGCGAAGTTTTCTCTTTGTCCTGCCGGTTGGGCTCCTGTAAGTTTTAGAATATATGAAAGCATGGCTTTAGGGAGATGTCCTGTTATAATTGCTGATCATTTCGTACCGCCAAAAGGCCCAAATTGGAATGATTTCGCTTTGTTTTATCCTGAAAAAGATATAATGAGATTATCATCTTTTCTTTCTCATAAGGAGCATTTAGCATATGATCTGGGCAAAAAAGCCTTTAATGCCTGGCAACAATATTTTTGCCGGGATGTTATTAAGGAATATTATGCAAATGCATTATTATCGCTCATACGCCTAACACCAAAAACATCCAAAGAGGCCGAATTTAAGCGGTGGAAGTCATTAAGTCTTAATTGGAATAATAACTGGACAATACCTCAACGACTAATTAACAGAGTAAGAAGGGTAATTCATCCTCAGAATTTAGCTGGTTAATAGTAAATAAATTATGATGCAGCGATTAAATACTAATCAGAATTGTGAACCGGTAAAACTTGCTTTCTTAAGTGCAGGTTTAGGTAATATTTCAAGAGGTTTTGAAACATCATGCAGTACGTGGTTTGATGTAATTGAAAACAGACGAGATATTGACGCCAGGTTATTTTCAGGCAGAAAATATAAAACATCGACTAAGATTTTGAATTGCCCGAGAAATGGGCATGTAGCAACAATCTTAAGATATGCCAGATTAATAAATGATGGTTGCCGGCTGGAGCAAATTACTTTTAGCTTAGGCTTTTTGATTCAACTTATCTCTTATCGTCCCGATATTATTTGGATACAGGAGGCTACCCTTGGAAATATGCTTCTTAAATTCAGGAAGATATTCGGGTTTAAATATAAGCTTGTATTTTGTGATGGAGCCCCTGTTGGTTACTGGTACGCTAAAAGGTTTGATTATTTAATATTTCTTCATCAACATGCAATGAATGAAGCAATATATGAGGGAGTTGATAATAGAAAATGTCGTGTTATTCCGCACTTATCATTATTCCCCATCAATCCGTTAACTAAAAGTGATGCCAGGAATAAATTGAACATCAACAAGGAGAAATTTGTAATAATTTGTGTAGCGGCATGGAATAAGCATCATAAGCGCATAGATTATTTGGTAAATGAGGTTGCTTTGCTCAATTCAAAAGAGGTGACGTTGCTATTATGCGGACAGCCTGAAAAGGACTCTCTTTTTTTGAAAAATACAGCTGATAAACTGGCTATAGATGTACGATGGCATACATTAAGTCAGGAGGACCTTTCAATCGCCTATTTAGCTTCTGATCTTTTTGTGCTGCCTAGTTTAAATGAGGCTTTAGGTGCGGTTCTTATTGAAGCAGGGGCACATGGCTTACCCGTAATCTGCCATAAGCACCAGGCTGGTAAATTTATATTTGGTGAAAATTATCCGGGCTTAACTGATCTTTCAAAAGAAGGGAAGCTTGCAGAAAAAATATTGGATATTCAAAACACAATGAATATTAAAAAGGAGGGGTTTGAAACAGAAAGAATTATAAAGAAAAAGTTTAACAGAAATAAGCTGACGGAAGATTTTGTTAAATTCATTGAACATATTTATGAAAACGAAAGGCCTGTTAACTACCTATGAGACTTTTATTCCTTTGCGGCTCGTTGGAACCCGGATATGATGGCGTAGGTGACTATACCCGGAGATTGGCAGCGGAAATGATACGGCAGGGACATCAGGTTACCGCTATAAGTTTGAATGATACCTATGTTAATATCAGATCCGTTTATTTTCAAAATGCCGAAAATGTTAAGTTGGAAGTTTTACGTATTCCATCAGCCTGTACAACCAAACAGCGCTTTAAACTTGCAAAAAAATGGATAGATAAATATAATCCGGAATGGCTCAGTCTTCAGTTTGTTATTTTTTCATTTCATTTAAAAGGATTGCCGGTTGGATTAGGGGCTTTTCTTTCGAGGCTTGGCAAAGGAAGGCGCTGGCATATTATGTTTCATGAATTATGGGTGGGCATGCCAGTGGGAGCTTCAAAGGAGCACATTTTTTGGGGCTGGCTTCAGAAAAAAATTATTTTATCAATAATTTTTAAATTAAAACCTGAAGTTATTCATACACAAAGCCGGCTTTATTTTGCACAGCTGAATAAATTAGGCATTAAAATAAATTACTTGCCCTTGTTTTCAAACGTACCTGTAGCTAACAGTTTAGTTGAAAATGGAAAAGTAAACACTGATAGTGTTCAAAATATTGTTTCAATGGTAGTTTTTGGAACAATACATCCTTTGTCAATGATTGACCGGCTTTTGCATGAAGTAATCATTTATAAAGAAAAAGAGAAAGCCGAAGTTAAACTCATCATCATTGGCCGGTGCGGGCCGGAGCAGGAACATTGGATTAACATTTGGAAATCAGCCGGTTTAAACGTAGAAGTATTAGGAGAACAGCCTGTTCAATGTATTTCCCAAGTACTCAAACATGCTTCAATAGGCATTTCTACATCTGCAATGGCAATGATAGATAAAAGCGGAACTGTGGCAGCAATGCTCGAACATGGCCTTCCGGTCCTTTGTGTTGCCAAACCATGGACGCCCCGTGGAGTAACCTTATCTAAAGCGCCCAATGGGATATTTGAATTATCAAAAGACGGATTGGAAGCTTGCATTAAAAGAAATAAGGAGAAAACTTCCTATCCGGGTGTTTCTGATGCCACTGCCACATTAATTGAAATATTATCCGGAGCATAATATAAATATGCAAAATAATACAACCAGTGTTTCTATTTGTATATGCACCTATAACCAGGCCCTATACTTAGAACAAGCAGTCCGAAGTGCGTTTCAGCAAACATTATTGCCAATTGAAATAATTGTTTCAGATGATTGCAGTACAGATGAAACACCGCAGGTTTTAAAGCGGCTTTCTGAAGAATTGCCTTTGTTAAAAGTTATCAGGCAACCTGAAAACCTTGGAATTGCAAAAAATACCGATGCCTGTCTTCGTTTAGCTAAAGGAAGTTTTATTATTAGGCTTGATTCAGATGATTGTTTGCTTCCAACGTATACACAAAAACTTGCTGACCTTTTATTTAAGTATCCATATGCCGGTTATGCCCATGCTGCTATACAGGAAATTGATGAGAAAGGAGATTTTCTTAATGAACGAAAGCTATTTAGAAAGCCAGGATTTGAATCGGGTATCAAAGCTTTAAAAGCTTCAGTAAAGGGATACCGGGTTGCAGCTAATATCTTGATGTTCAGGAAGGAAGCGCTCGTTAAAGTTAATTACATGACTGGCCGCCCTAATTTTGGAGAAGATTATCATTTAAGTGCCGCTATATCAGCAGCAGGATACGGTAATGTTTATTTGAATGAAGTATTGGCTTTTTACCGGGTTTGGACTGATAAAGAAAAGTTAAGGGTACGGCGGAAATTAATTGAAATTAAAGGAATACAACGGGTATTTGATGAAGTGATTGAACCTGCTTATAAAGAGCGGGCACTGAATTTAAAAGCAATTAGAAGCAGTAAAACAAGTATGGCTTATCAGCATGCAGTATGTTTAGGATGGGAAATATATAATAAAGATGAAAAGAAAGAGATTGCCGATGAACTCAGCAAGTTTTCGCAGTCTTTAAAAGTAAAGATTGTCTTGTGGATGTTTTTAAATGGGATAGGCTCTCGTATAGCTATAATGTTTAAGCTGAAATCTTACATTAAATCAATTGTAAAACAGTGCTTATAAATTTAAAGGGGTGAAGAAGTACCTATGAAAATTGTTATCTCGCATCCAACCGGCAATAGTAATGTCAGGGCAGTTATTGAAGCATTAGATAAGGTTGGTTTGCTTTCGGAGTTTAATACTACGGTAGCAGTTAATCCTCAGTCCCCCTGGTTAAAAGTAATGCCCGGGGGAGTACGTCAACAATTACTACGGCGGACTTTTCCTATTACAGCAAACCGGCTTTTTACACATCCATATTTAGAACTGGCCCGTATGATTTTACCAAAAATAGGGCTGGCAAGATTTATACAAAACGAGCATTCATGGGCAAGCGTAGATGCAGTATATAAAAGTTTCGACAAGCTTGTGGCTAAAAGGCTGACATACCTTGCCAAAAAAGAGCAAGTAACTGCCGTTTACGGATATGAAGATGGAGCACTTAATACCTTTAAAAAAGCAAAAGAATTAGGTTTAAAATGTATTTATGACCTTCCGATAGCTTACTGGGAAACCGGGCGCAAGCTCATGTTGGA
>JAQBOY010000418.1 GCA_028287805.1 Mucilaginibacter sp. | reverse complement strand
CCAACGTGCTGCAGCGTTGGTTCCCCCAAAAGCACTTACCATCGGTTTAATGGCTCCTGACTTTACTCAGTTTGATGTAAATGGCAAGGCGGTGAAACTGAGTGATTTTAAAGGTAAATATGTTTTGATTGATTTTTGGGCCTCATGGTGCGTGCCATGCCGCAGGGAAAATCCAAACCTGATCAAGGCCTATCAACAATTTAAAGATAAGAATATTACTATTCTGGGAGTGGCACTTGAAGAAAAGGGACATAAAGATGCTTGGCTGGCTGCTATTAAAAAAGATGGCTTGATCTGGCCACAGGTAGCGGATATTCAAAACGCGGATAATGAAGCGCAGAAAGCTTACAAAGTGAGCAGTATTCCTATGAATTTTTTAATAGACCCTTCCGGTAAAATTATTGCTACCAATCTAAGGGATAAAGGATTGCTTGATAAACTCTCAGAGATCCTATCAAACTAAAGTATAATAAGTTACGTTAGCCACCATCTTTATCCCTAAATATAGAATTGAGCTAAATTTATTTTCTGATAGGCTACTGGGTGGTGGCTTTCTGACGATAGGATATAATCATGAAAAAGATATTATTAATGATCGGCATGCTTCTGCCTGCTTTGTGTTATAGCAACCTTGCTTCTTCCCAGGGATATGTAATAAACGGGAAAAGCGATGTTAAACACGGGTTTGTAGTGCTAAACAATCGGATCAGCCGTGACACGATTAAGATTAAAAATGGGAGGTTTGAATTTCGCGGTAAGGTTAATCGCCCCACCCTCGCTTTGATTGAAGTTGCTGGAGGAGGTGGCATCCCCGCCGAGCTTATTCTTGAAAATGGCGTGATAAACGTTAGTTTGACGAAAAAGGAATTTAAGATAGGCGGCACTAAGAATAACCGCGATTATCAGCTGATTAAAGACCAGTTGGCCCCCTACAAACAACAGATTACAGTGTTGCGGGAAAAACTGTATCAGGCCCCGGTTAAAGATCAGCGACAGATCCAATCGAGCATCGACAGTTTGAACAGAAAAAAGGTGCTTGTTGCCGGGCCATTGATTCGGAAGGATAAAGGCTACGCCGGATTTGCAGTTTTGCTGTCAGTATACCGAAATGAAACACCTGGTAACATTAGCAATTATCTGGAAATGTTTAAGACATTTTCTGCTGATCCAGGGTATGGATATGTTGCTGACTTTTTTAAGGATATGGTGAAAGCAGAAGCTGGCTTTCCTATTCCTGGATTTGAGCTGAAGGACATCAACGGGCAGACGGTAAATTTAGCTTCGTTTAAAGGTAAGTATGTGCTGATCGATTTTTGGTTCTACAACTGTGATTTTTGCAGAAGAATGATTCCATCGCTGAAAAAGATGTATGCCGAGTTTAATCCCAAAGGATTTGAGATCATCAGTATTTCCGTTGACCCTAAGGCCGATGAAATGCACTGGCGTAAAGCTGTGGCTGATGATGCTGCCCCCTGGGTTCAGTTATGGGATTTTGATAAAACACTTCCGGCACAATATGGTGTAAATGGGTACCCTAATATGTTTCTGCTGGACAAGGAGGGGAAATTAATACAAAAAATTGTTGGTTTTACAGATGAGCCTGGACTGCGGGGGATTCTGAAAAAAAATATATTATGAGAAAAAAGTTAGTATGGGTAATGCTGGTGTGTGCATCGGTATGTTTTTCTTTCGTCAATCAAAAAAATGAAGATCCGCCCCTGGCGCAAAAAAAAATGCTTGTGCTTTTTGGCAATATGTTGCGACAAAGACATTACCTAAAACCAGTAATCAATGATGAGTTTTCTTCGGGAATATGGAATGCTTACATAAAGGGACTGGATGCCCGGAAGATTATCTTTTTGCAACAGGATATTGACCAGCTTAACAAGTATTCCAATTATCTGGATAATGAAATGCTGGGTGATTCTATTAAATTTTTACCCGAAGTAACACGTATTTACTTGCAAAGATATGGGGAGGCAGCGGTTATTTTTCGAAAGATATTGGCAAGACCTTTTGTGTTTAACGATCAAGACAGCATCGGCACTCAGCGGGATTTATCCACTTTTGCCAAAGATAACAACGAGCTTGCAGAACGCTGGACCCGGTTGCTCAAATACATGACGCTGGAAAGGATGATTTCGCTTAAACAAGATAACAAATCTAAGGGAAAAACAGAGGCGATGCTGGAGCAGTCTGCCCGGGAAAGCATCCTTAAGCAGCAAAATAGATTTCTGTTGCGTATTAACAAATATGATCAGAACCGGATTTTTAGCAATTATCTTAATGCTATTGCAAGATATTCAGATCCGCATTCAGATTACTTCCCACCAGTGATGAGGGAGATGTTTAATCAAACAATGGCAAACCGTTTCTGCGGGATAGGTGC
Source organism: Mucilaginibacter sp. (assembly GCA_028287805.1). Classification (GTDB taxonomy): domain Bacteria; phylum Bacteroidota; class Bacteroidia; order Sphingobacteriales; family Sphingobacteriaceae; genus Mucilaginibacter. The sequence continues at coordinate 4,139 of JAQBOY010000418.1, read as the reverse complement.
AGTGTTAAAGGAAAACGATGATGATATTTCCATCTCTTCTATTGAACCTGGTAGTCCTTCGGCTAAAAGTGGTTTGTTGGCTATAGATGATAAGATTATAAAAATAGGAGAGGGAACCAAGACTGAAATGACTGATGTTGCCGGTATGGAACTTTCTGATGTCGTGAATTTGATCAGGGGCGAAGAAGGCAGTACAGTAAGGATCGTGTGTCGAAAAGTTGATGGAAGAGAAATTACTGTGTCACTAATCCGCCAGGAAATAAAGCAGGAGGATGGAGCAGCAAGAAGTGCAATTGTTGCTAAAGGTGGGAAAAAAATAGGCTATATTTTTCTGCCTTCATTTTATGATGATTTTCAGCATGAAAAAGGTGCGCATTGCGCCGATGATATGGTAGCTGAGGTTACCGGATTGATGGAGCAGCATGTGAATGGAATTATCATTGACCTGCGCAATAATGGTGGTGGTTCATTGAGGGAAGCTATCAAAATGGTTGGGATTTTTGTGGGACTGGGTCCGGTGGTACAGGTTAGAACCGATGCAGAGCATGTACAGGTTTTAAATAACTCTGAGCAAAAAGCTGTTTACGATGGCCCGTTAACTGTGCTTGTGAATGAGCACAGCGCATCGGCATCAGAAATATTTGCTGCTGCAATACAAGATTATAAAAGAGGAATTATCGTCGGCGATGCAACTTTTGGTAAGGGCACTGTACAGCAAACCTTACCGTTGGGTTTAAATGAATACGGCGCGGTTAAAATTACTTGCCAGAAATTTTATCGTATTAACGGAAGTTCTACACAGATGAAGGGCGTGATACCGGACGTGATTATGCCCGTTGCGTTCGAAAGCCTTGCTGTAAGGGAAGGGAAAATGCCACATGCTATGGACTGGGATATGATCAATCCTTCACAGTTTGTTTTAAAAGACATTCCGGCGCTTGATCAGGCTGTAATGCACGCAAGTGAAAGGTTATCAGCTGATGTCCGCTTTAAAACCATAGCACAACATAACAGTTGGATGGAAGATTATTTGGACGGTCGTGAACGAACTCGGAAAATCTCAGAACTTAAAAAGGATATGATAGCCTTTGCAACGATGATGAAAAGCGATGAATCTCTGCAACAATTACCACCGGATAAAAAAATGAGTTTTAATGCTACCGGAAATGCGATGTCACCTGTTCAAAATCAGAAATGGATACAATCTATATCCAGTGATATTTATATTGATCAGGCTATCAGTACTATTCTGGATCTTATATCCTAATTGGGAGAGATACTTGATTAAAACTTTAAATTAATAAAAATATAAATTTTTTATAAACATCCTTGAAATTCCGGTTTTATGAATAATGATTGTTAATAATTATCGGTATTAGGGGATTTACTGCAAATAATTACAACTGTGAACGAAGTATTGTTATCCGGTTTAAGTACCGATCTCGAAATAAAATTTGAAAACCTTTGGCACCTGGTAGGTAATACGCCTATGCTTGAGCTACAATATCAATATAAAGGTAAACCCGGTAGTATTTATGTTAAGTGCGAACATTATAATTTAACAGGCAGCGTAAAGGATAGGATGGCCCTGTACATTATGTACCAAGCTTATCTTAATGGGAATATAAAGCCTGGTGATACCATCGTAGAAGCTACAAGCGGTAATACAGGTATCGCATTTGCGGCTATAGGTAAAGCATTGGGGCATACTGTTAAAATAATAATACCGAATTGGTTGAGCAAAGAGCGGATAGATATTATAAGGAGCATGGGTGCCGAGGTTATATTAATCAGTAAAGAACAAGGCGGTTTTTTAGGCAGTTTACAACTGGCCGAATCTATGGCTAAGGACTTTGACAATATATTTTTACCCCGCCAGTTTGAAAATCTGTATAACGTTAAGGCTCACGAAAGAACTACAGGGCACGAAATCTGGGAGCAGATGCTCAGTATAAATAAACAACCCGATGCTATTGTAGCGGGTGTAGGTACAGGTGGCACTATTATGGGTATAGGCAAGTATTTAAAAAGAAAGCATGCCGCTGTTAAGATACATCCGCTAGAGCCGGCCGAATCGCCAACATTAACAACCGGATACAAGGTAGGCAGCCATCGTATTCAAGGTATATCCGATGAGTTTATCCCTGCTATTGTTAAGCTGGATGAGTTGGACAACGTAATTCAGGCCAATGATGGCGATGCTATTATTATGGCTCAAAAATTAGCCAGGCAGTTAGGTTTAGCTGTGGGCATATCATCGGGTGCAAATGTGATAGGCGCCATTAAACTGAAGGAGCAAATGGGGGATGCATCAACCATTGTAACCCTGCTTTGCGACGATAACAAAAAATACCTGAGTACCGATTTGATGAAGGATCAACCTATTAAAGATGGCTACATATCGCCAGATGTTACTTTTACAGGATACCACCCTGTAAGCAGGCTTAAAGAACCATTTATACAATAAAATAAAAATGAAAAAAATATTATTTGTGGCTGTAGCCATTTTGTTAGGTACTCAATTACATGCCCAGATACTTACCCCGGTAAAGTGGAGCTATGGTTTTAAAAAGTTAGGAAACGGTGTAGCTATGATTTTTATGAAAGCAACTATTGATGAGGGCTGGCACCTGTATTCGCAAACTGTTAAAGATGGCGGTCCGGTTAAAACCAGTTTCACTTTTCTTGCATCAAAAACTTACACCATTGTAGGGAAAACCATTGAGCCAACCCCCATTACCCGTAACGAAAAAGTGTTTGACATGGACGTGAGTTTTTTTGAAAACTCGGTTATATTTCAACAAAAAATTAAACTAAAAGCAGACCAGGCAACAGTTAAAGGCACTTTACAATACATGACCTGTAACGATAAGCAATGCCTGCCACCCGAAGAAATAGAGTTTACTGTAGTCGTTAAATAAATTATGGCCCGCAAATTAAGATACCTGTTATTTTTAATAACTACCACATTATTGGCTGCTTCGGCTATAAAGGTATACGCGAAGGATACCGTTTCAACAGCTGGTGTAGCGTTTACATCAACTGCAGTGCCCGAGGCAAAACCTGTTGTTAAAGCAAGCGATACCGGTAAGCAGCAAGCCATTTCAAAAACCGAAACAAAAGCGGTAGTTAACGTAGCCGAAAAACGGTCGTTATGGGCCATATTTATTGCCGGACTTTTAGGCGGCTTTGCCGCTGTATTAATGCCATGTATTTTCCCCATGTTACCCATGACGGTGAGCTACTTTATAAAAAGCAGCCAAAAAGCGAAAAATGGCATTACCAAAGCGCTTATCTACGGCTTATCCATCATTGTCATCTATGTAGTATTGGGCCTCATCGTAACCATATCTTTTGGCCCCGATGCCTTAAATAACCTATCTACAAACGGTATATTTAATTTCTTTTTCTTCCTGCTTTTGGTTTTGTTCGCATCATCATTTTTGGGTGCTTTCGAAATTACACTCCCAAGTTCATGGGGTAATAAAATGAACCAGCAGTCTGATAAGGGTGGCATGGCCGGCATATTCTTTATGGCGGCTACACTGGCGCTGGTATCTTTCAGTTGTACCGGGCCTATTGTTGGTTCGCTATTGGTACAGGCCGCAACTACAGGTGCTTTATTGGGGCCCGCTGTAGGTATGTTTGGTTTTTCGCTGGCATTGTCTGTTCCGTTTGTGTTGTTTGCCATTTTCCCCGGCCTAATGCAGTCGCTGCCAAAATCTGGTGGCTGGTTAAACAGTGTAAAGGTTGTTTTAGGATTTTTGGAACTGGCGCTGTCATTAAAATTCCTGTCTAACGTTGATCTGGCCTACCACTGGAAACTATTCGACCGCGAAGTGTTTTTAGTACTATGGATCGTCATTTTCGCGCTTATGGGCTTTTACCTGTTGGGTAAACTCACCTTTAGTCACGATAGCCCTTTAGCTTACTTACCGGTACCACGCTTGTTTTTGGCTATTATCATTTTATCGTTTACCATATACATGGTACCCGGCTTATGGGGCGCGCCGTTAAAATTCATATCGGCGTTGCTACCGCCGCAATCCACCCAGGATTTTGACCTGTATACCGCAACCCTTAACGGTGGCGGCCAAACCAATACCACTATCATTGGAGCTACAAAACCGCATAAATAT